>JAVRPG010000001.1:0-2859 GCA_032162325.1 Mycobacterium sp.
TGTCTCCCCCACTGAGGTCTTCGATTTCGTTGTCGATGACTTCGTTGCGGCGCATCTGCTCGATGAACAGCGCTTTGGCTTGCACCTTCTGCCACATGACGGTGTCGTAGGTGCCTTCGGTGACGTAGTTGACGATGTCGACGGTGTCGTTCTGGTTGCCTTGGCGCAGGATCCGACCCTCGCGTTGCTCCAAATCCGCTGGACGCCAGGGTACGTCGACATGGTGCAGTGCCCGCAGCCGACTTTGCACGTTCGTGCCGGTGCCCATCTTCTCCGTCGACCCGATCAGCACCGCCACCTCGCCACGATTGCACTGGGCGAACAGAGCTTTCAGTTCGGCCGGCTTGCGGGCCTCGTGGACGAACCGAACCGCCTCGGCGGACATGCCTCGCTGGATGAGTTCGTCCTTGATGGCCTGGTAAATGGTGAACTGGCCGGGCTTCTTCGACGGGGTGCCGCGATCGCAGAACACGATCTGCAGTGGTCCGGTGCGCGCCAGCGGCGCTCCGGTGTCGCGGTCCTGGTACACCCGATCGGCCAGCGGCGTGTGAATCCGCATGATGTCCTCGGCGACGGCCGCAGCCCGGCTGTGCGTGGGCTTGGCCAGGTGCGCCAGCCGTGGGTCCAGGGAGGCGTTGCGGCCGTCGCTGCTGATCTTGAGGACGTTGTCACGATCGGGCCGTCTCGCGTCAAGGTGGTCGGCCCGATAGCCGAGATCGGCAATGAAATCTGTGACCTCAACGTCTGGCTGCAAGCTAATGATCCGTCGTTGCCCGGTCGCGAGCTCCGGCAGCGCGACCGGCACCTGGTCGCGTGTGACGACGTCGGAGTAGGCCGATGAAAGTGCCAGCAGTTCAGGAAGATTGGTGAACTTACCGACCCGCGTTAGTGGGCGCAGCCGGGTACCGGTGGAGTTGACTTCGACGGTGGTCACGGTGGCGGTGAAAGCCGCGCCCCAGTCCCCCAGGTCCTCGACGCCGGCGGCGCGCAGCAGGTCGGGCCTCAGGTAGCTTTGCATCACCCACAATTCGCCCAGCGAGTTGGCGATCGGTGTTCCGGTGGCGAAGGTGGCCACCCGCTCGACGACCTTGCCTGCGGGGATCCCGGCGGCTAGTGCCTCGTCACGGCGGCGCTGACGCAGGATTCTCAGTTTGAGGGTGAGGTCCTCGGAGCGCTGTGAGGAGTTCGGGCAGGACAGTTCTTCGATGTTGCAGACCCGCGCCTTGTTCTTGTACATGTGGGCTTCGTCGATGAAAAGGTAGTCACAGCCGCTGTTTTCGAAGCTGAGACCCTGGTCTTTGCGGGCCTGATCGGTGAGCCGCTCCAACCGTTCGTGGGCGCTTTTGACGGCGAGCTCGATGCGTTTCTTGGTGCGGTCGGATTCTGCGCTTTCCAGCTGGGCGCGCAGCTCGGCGAGTTGTTCTTCGATGTAGTCGACTCGGGCGGCGTTGTCGACGCCGATGGCGGTGAACGCCGATTGCGGCACGATGACCAGGTCCCATTCGCTGGCCGCGGATTGGGCGATGAAGCGGCGTCGCCCTTCGGCGGTGGTGGCCGCTGACCCGAGAAGCACTTTCGCGGCCGGATACCACTGGCCCGATTCGCGCCCGACTTGCTCGACGATGTGGTTGGGCACGACGATCCACGGTTGGCGCACCAGTCCGAGACGTCGAAGCTCCATCGCGGCCATGAGCATGGTGCCGGTCTTGCCGGCCCCGACAACGTGATCCAGCAACGTGGCGGGTTCAGCGACGATGCGGGCGACGGCGTTGCGCTGGTAGAAGTGCGGGGTGAAGTGATCCGACAGACCGGGTAGGCGCAGTTTGGAGCCGTCATAGCGTGGTGCGCGCAGTGAGTTGAAGCGGCGGTTGTATTCGGCGACGAGGATGTCGGTGCGGGTGGGATCGCTGAAGATCCATTTCTGGAATTCTTGGGTGATCTTCTCGCATTTGGCTTGCGCGGCGAACGTGGCCTGCACATCGAGCACGCCTTCGTCGGTGTTGAGGACGATGCTGCGCGAATTGCACACGGCGTCAAGAAGACTGATGGCGTCGCAGCGGTCGCGGCCCAGCCCCCAGGTTTCGGTCATGAGCCGCCCATAGCGCTTGTACTTGGGGACCTCCACGGTCCAGCGCCCGCCGAGATGCTCGGCGGTGACCTCGGTGACATCGAAGGTTTCGCGGGCGAACTGCGCAATGAAACGTGGGTCGATCCACGGTGCGCCGGGGCGGGCTTTGATTTCCTCGGCGCTGCGGTCGGCCGGGACGACCTCGCGCAGCGCATCGGCGTAGGCCTGGTAGGCGGGGTTATGCTCGGCGGCCAGTGCGGCCTGGATGTACTTCTCGCGGACGTTGCCCGACAGCGCGGTGGTGGCCGGTATCAGTTCGTCGGGATCATCGAGGCTCGGATAGACCAGCCCGTCGATGAGCGCGCGGGCATCGGCGACGGGAACCTCGAGAAGTGCTGCGATGTAGTCGATGTCGACGCGCAGGTTGCGGTCCAGGCTCATCGCGAGCGCATCTTCCGGGCTGTCGGCGGTGAGCCGCTCGCGGGCGGGAGTGAGCAGGTCGGTGGAGAAGATGGGTGCCTTGCGGGCTTGGCCAGAGTCTTCGTCGAAGATCTCCAGCGCCGATACCACCGCCCAACCGGGATCGTGGCGCATGCCGCCGTCGAGGTGTGCCCGCTTCTTGTACGGGGCGGGCGCTTCCCATGCGGCGGTGTCCCACTGTTCGGCGAGCTCGTCGGGGACCGGGCCACGGTAGGGTACGCCGAGTTGGCCTTCCTTTTCCCGCCACCGGGTTTCGGCTGCCGCGACCTTTTCATCGTGGCGGTCCTGGGTGATTTCTTTGGGGTGGATCC
>JAVRPG010000002.1:0-6090 GCA_032162325.1 Mycobacterium sp.
GGAATGACCAGACCGGACGCGGTCGTGGTCTCGGCCTCGTTGGCCTGTACGAGGATCTTGTCCTCGAGTGGCTTGATGTTCACCTTCGCCACGATGTGAGCCTCCACTAGTTCGGGTGTTGGTCCGGGGGTACCCGGATGCGAATTAACAGGTGTTCGGCAAAACGTCCGTGCCTCGCGCCGTCGTCGCGGGTGCCGGCGCAGGGTTTGGCCGCCTGCCACCTAGCACTCTATACATGAGAGTGCTAGCACTCAAGGGCACCCCACTGCCTACCCGTCGAAGCCCCTCGGGTCGACGTTCAGGTGGGCGGACACGTCCCCGATCATCTGGACCTCGACCTTGCGCTCAGTGAAGAACCAGCCGGAATCGTCACAGCTGAAGGCATCGAAATAGCGGCCGACCACGATCGGCTGCAGGGGCACGGTCTCGGTGTTCTGCACGACGCAGAACGTGGAGCGCGAGTTGGCTGTTCGCTCCCCGCTGATCTCAGGGCCGATCTCGACGATGGGGTTGAGCACCAGATGACGGGTGCGCGGCGTGTTCCCGTGCTCGGGATAGCGACGGGTGGTCTTCGCGAACAGCTTCGCGATCGTTGCGGCGCCCGACACCCCCTGCGGCCCTGTTCCGCCGAACGTGGCGCGGGCCAGCAGCTGCCCGACCCCGTCGAAGTCGCCGGCATCGATCAGCTCGGCATAGCGGTACAGCAGCTCGGTGATCGCGAACCGGTCTTCGATGTTCATGTGACTTGCTCCGTTTCCGCGACGCGCCCGAAAAACAAGTTGGCCGTTGGCCGATACATCAGCACCAGTGCCGTCAGGACCGCTGCCACGTGTGCAATACGCACCGCCGCCACCGCGAGCGTCGTGCCGTCCACAGCCGCCAGGAACTCGGCCGTCGAGCCGCCTGCCGCCAACCAGGAAACCGGTTCGGCGAGCAGCGAGAGCAGCCCGACACCGCCGAGCAACACCGTCAGCGCAATCCGGGCCCAGCCTCGACCGCGGCCCAGCTGGATGATCAACGCGGTGGCGATGAGATAGACGGCGGCCCGAACGGGCAGCTGCACGGCCGCGTGGTACTCCTGGCTCGTCAGCGCCCAGATCGCCGTCTCGACCACACCGGCGGCCACCGCCGCGAACCAACACCGAACCGACCACCGGACAGACCGGGGCACAGACACGGCGGCCGGGTGAAAACTCACGCCACCTGTCCTTGCACGATCGGCAACCCGGGATCGCTGGCGGCGTCCAGTGGGGACGGCGGTGCCCCCGCCGCGATCAGGTGCGCCGCGAACGACGCGATCATGGCGCCGTTGTCGGTGCACAGCCGCGGCCGCGGGATCCGAAGCGTCAACCCGGCCGCGCGGCATCGCTGGGCGGCGAGCTCCCGCAGCCGCGAGTTCGCCGCTACCCCTCCGGCGATCAACAGCGTCGACACCCCGAGCTCGGTCGCGGCGCGGACGGCCTTGCGCGTCAGCACGTCGGCCACCGCTTCCTGGAAGCCCGCCGCGATATCGGCCCGCGACGCGTCGGGATTGCCCTCCACGTATCTGGCGACCGCGGTCTTGAGACCGGAGAAGCTGAACGCGTGTGGGTCGTCGCGGGGCCCGGTCATGCCGCGCGGGAAGACGATTGCGTCGCGGTCGCCCTCGCGGGCCAGGTGGTCGAGCACCTGGCCGCCGGGATAGCCGAGGCCGAGCAGCCGCGCGACCTTGTCGTAGGCCTCACCGGCGGCGTCGTCGACGGTGCTGCCGAGTTCGATGATCGGCTCGCCAAGCGACCGCACGTGCAGCAGGTTGGTGTGGCCGCCGGACACCAGCAGGCCGACGCTTTCGGGCAGCGGGCCGTGGTCGTAGACGTCGGCGGCCAGGTGGCCGCCAAGATGGTTGACGGCATAGAACGGCACCTGCCACGCGGCCGAATATGCCTTGGCCGCAGCCACTCCCACCAACAACGCACCGGCCAGCCCGGGCCCGATGGTGGCGGCGACGATGTCCGGCTTGTCCACGTTCGCCGTATTGAGCGCCCGCCGCATGGTTGGGCCCAACGCCTCCAGGTGTGCCCGCGAAGCGATCTCGGGAACCACACCGCCGAACCGGGCGTGCTCGTCGACGCTGGAAGCCACCTCGTCGGCGAGCAGCGTCACGGTGCCGTCGTCATCGAGCCGCGCGATGCCGACACCGGTTTCGTCGCAGGAACTTTCGATGGCCAGGATGATCGTCATGGCGGATCCCGTCTCATGGTGTAAGCGTCAGCGCCACTGGCTCGGTAGTACCGTCTGCGCATGCCGACTCTGACAAACCCCACGCTCTCGTAGAGGGAGATCGCGGCTTCGTTGTCGGTTCTGACCTCGAGGAAAATCGTCCCGCCATTGGCATATTCGAGCAGCGCGGTCAGCACCTGACGGCCGATGCCCTGACCCTGGTAGGCGGCGTCGACGCCGATGGTGTGGATCTCGTACTCGTAGGGCTTCTTTCGGCCGAGCCGCGCGATGCCGCCGTAGCCGACGAGCTTGTCGTCGGCACGCGCGGCGACGTAGTGATTGTGCTTGGCTTCGAGTTCGGCCACGAATACGCGGGCGGGCCATGGGTCGTCGCCGTCGAACAGCTGCTTCTCCAGCTCCGCGCATCGCGCAGCGTCGCCGCGGTCCAGCGGACCGAGCACCACCGTCATCGGGTCGCCGCCGGCTGTTCGGACCTCGGCTTGGCGTCGGGGCGGCGCAGATACAGCGGAATCAACGGTGCCGGCTCGGCCGTCCAGTCGGCCACGGAACGCGCGAGGCCCGCCGCCGTCGGGTAGGCGGCCGCGAGGCGCGGAAGGTCGAACAGCGCGGCGTGCTCTGGTGAGCCTGCGACGGCGTCGGCGTCGGCGGGTACGTCGGCAGGCGCGTCGACCGCAGGCCCGTCGACACGCACGCCGTCGCGATACCGCGCCCAGTACACCTCGCGCCGGCGGGCGTCGGTGACCACGAGAACTTCGGCCGTAGTGGCTGCGCTTTCGATGCCGATCGCGTCGAGGCTGCAGACCCCGTGCACCGGGATGCCGAGCGCGTGACCGTATGCCGCCGCGGTCGCCATGCCGACCCGCAGCCCAGTGAAAGGGCCTGGGCCGCAACCGACCACGACGGCATCCAGATCGTCGACGGTCAGGCCGGCGTCGGCGAGCGCGGCGACCACATTCGGGGTGAGCTGCTCAGCGTGTGCACGGGCGTCGACGGTGACCCGCTCGGAGAGCACCTCGATACCGTCGAGCTTCACGATGCCAGCGGTGACCGCGGGCGTCGCGGTGTCGATGGCCAGGACGGTGTTTATCTTTAGTGCTCCTCTCGTCCGCGCTCCCATCATCGGCTCCATTGCCAGATGGCGGTGCGGATTTCGGTGTCGGGTCCGCGTTCGAGCCGGATGTCGAGGTGACTGTCCGAGAGCCGTTCGGCGAGCCCCTCGCCCCACTCCACGACGACGACGGCGTCGTCGAGGTCGGTGTCGAGGTCCAGTGAGTCGAGCTCGGCGAGCAGGTCGACAGAGGCGTGGTCGAGCAGCCGGTACATGTCGACGTGGATCATCGCCGGGGCACCCGCGCGGCGCGCGCGATGCAAACGGGCCAACACGAACGTCGGCGAGATCACCGGTCCTTCCACATCCATCGCTCGCGCAATCCCCTTGGCCAGCACGGTTTTTCCCGCACCCAGCGGACCCGACAGTACAACCACATCACCGGCGCGCAGTTGCCCGCCCAGCTGGGCGCCCAGGGCGATGGTGTCCTCGGCGGTGGCCAGCTCGGCGGTGCCGGAGCCGCGTTCAGCCATGTTTGCGCACTCGGTTCCGCACCCGCCGCGTGAGCGCGACCAGCTTGGAGGGGGTAGCCCGCTCGACAAGACGGACCAGGCCGTCGTCGATGGCCTCGGGTTGCTCGAGCTGGACCAAATGCCCGGCACCACCGACGATCACCAGCTCGGACTTCGGCAGTGCGGCGGCCATGCTCTGCGAGTACTCCATCGGCGTGAGGAGGTCGCGGTCGCCGCAGGCGATCAGGGTGGGCACTTTCGCCAGTGCGGACAGCCCCTCGGTCTCGTCGTGGACTTCGAGCGCGTGCAGGAACTCGACCAGCGTGGCGATGGGCGTGTCGTGCATCATTTTCTCGGAGAACGCCACGACGCTCGGGCTGATCTTCTCATCACCATAGGACGCCGCCCGCAGGATCGGGCCGATCACCGAACTGGCGGCGCCGCGGGTGTGATGCACCGCCTTCGGCGCGTTCCGGACGGCGAAGCGCACCGCCTCGAGCGCCGGGTTTTTCAGGATCTCGCCCAGCGGCGAGCGCGAAACCCCTTCGGCCGCACAGGCGATGATCGCCGCACCGACGATGCGGGTGGGATAGCGCTGCGGGAACTGCCGCGCATGCGACAGCACGGTCATGCCGCCCATCGAATGCCCGACCAGCACCACCGGGCCCCGCGGCGCCATCACGGCGAGCACGGTTTCCAGGTCCTCGCCCAGTTGCGTCACGGTGTAGGAGTCGGGTGAGGCCTCGCCGGATTGGCCGTGTCCGCGTTGGTCGTAGAACACCATCCGGACCTGCGGGCCCCACTGCTCGGCCAGTCGCGCCCGCTGAAAATGAAAGGCGCCCATCCGAAGACAGAAACCGTGGGCGAACACGACGGTCAGCCGCGCGTCCTGGGGGCCGACCTCACGAACAGCGAGGTCCACCCCGTCGGGCGTCGTCACCACATAGCTGCGGTCGGCGTCGAGAAGTTCGAAGTCCTCATCCTGGTAGGGGTCGTCGGTGGTGGTGACGTGCCGACGCATGGACCTGGCGACGGATACGCCTGCGGCGCTGCCGACCGCCGCCACCCCGGCCGCGCCCGCCAGCCACCCCGCGTTTGACCTTCGGCCTCGCGGGCGCACAGTCTGCTTATCGCTCAACGACTTTGGCCCGTCGCCGCTCCACGATACGTTCGAGTGACCCGGCCGCGGGGGCTGGTGACCACCTCGTAGTTGATGGTGCCGAGCAGATCGGCCCAATCCTGCGCCGTGTGTTCGCCCTGCGTGCCCGGACCGAACAGAATGGCGTCGTCACCCTCGGCCACGTCGATCCCGCCCGGACCGAGGTCCACCACGAACTGATCCATGCAGATGCGACCGACGCTGCGACGCAGCCGGCCGTTGATCAGCACGTCGATGCGACCGCTCAAGGTCCGGAACACACCGTCGGCATAACCGATCGGAAGCAATGCCAGCGTGGTGTCGCGTTCGGCGATCCAGGTGTGACCGTAGGACACACCGTCGCCGGTCCGCACCGACCGGACAAGTGCGACAGGGCATTTCAGCGTCATCGCCGGCCGCAGCCCCATGTCACCACGCTCCGGTATGGGAGTCTGCCCGTAAACCGCGATACCGGGCCGCACCATGTCGAACGCCAGATCGGGGCGGGTCATGGCGGCCGGAGAATTGCACAGGTGGGCGATCTCGTAGCGCACCCCTTTATCGCGGGCCTGCGCCAGCATGTCGTTCAACCGCTGTGCCTGAAGGTTGTTGACGGGGTTCTCGGGGTCGTCGCCGTGCACCAGGTGCGACATGATGCCGCGCAGCCGGATCGCGTCGTCGACCTGCGCGCGTCGCAGCGCGGTCAGCATCTCCGGGTATTCGGCGACGCTCACGCCGTTGCGGTTCAGCCCGGTGTCCACCTTCACGGTGGCGGTTGCGGGGCGACCGGTGCGCTCGACCGCGTCCAGCAGTTCGCGGAGCTGGCGCACCGAGGACAGCCCGACCTGGACGTCTGCCTGCAGCGCGGCGGCGAAGTCGGTGCCCGGCGGGTGCAGCCACGCCAGCACGGGCGCGGAGATGCCGTCGCGGCGCAGCGCCAGCGCCTCGTCGATAGTGGCAACACCGAGTTCGGCCGCGCCGGCCGCGAGCGCCGCACGCCCCACCTGGGTGGCGCCGTGGCCGTACCCGTCGGCCTTGACGACGGCCATCACCTGGGCCGACCCGGCGTGCTCACGCAACAGCCGCACGTTGTGGGCGATAGCGTCGAGGTCCACCACGGCCTCGGCGGCGGCGGTGGGAGTCAGCGAAAGCTCGGTCGGTTGCATGGTCAT
>JAVRPG010000003.1:0-5007 GCA_032162325.1 Mycobacterium sp.
TCCGGAATGCGATCAGAAGCCCCGCGACGATCTCCGGAGAGGTCAGCGCTCCGGCGACGAATACGGCGGCGACGAATACGGCGGGTTACCGGTAAGCACTGCATATTGCGGCAGATGAATCAATGGCATCCTCGTTTGGCCAAGCGCTCTACTGCGATGGATTCATCAGTGTGTTGCTGGGCAGGGAGGCGTTGAGCACCTTGCGCGCGGTCTCGGCCCCAGCGATGGGAAGGCCGTCGGGATCGAGCAGACCGAGTTGGACGAGCACGCTGGCTTGATCCCAGTAGATGTGCTCATGCACGAGTTTGTCTTCCTGAAATCGCACAATGGCCACCGTCGGAATCTCCACTGCGCGTCCCGTGGGTTCGATGCCGGGAAGCATCCAGTCCATCCGAGTGGTGTGCGTGAAGCGGACGATGAACTCGTCAACAAGGGAGCTCTCCCCGACCGTGCGGCTGACGGCGACGAGTTCAAAATCGGGAGGGTTCACGCCGACGAAATGGTGCGCGTAAAAATGTCGCAACCTCTCGAAGCCGACGCCACCGGTCATGGTGGGAATGTGGTTGACATAGGGTTCCGCCACCATGGTGGACATGGTGGCGTCAACGTCCCGCGTTTCAAATTCATACCGACAGTGCGCCTCCCACAACGCAGCAAGATCGTAAGCGGCCATCGCCAGCACCTCTCTCCGGGCACTTCCCAGCCTACGGTTAACCAGCACGCCGCCGGACTTAACATCTTTCGGATTTGGTGTAGCGGCTGAGGTCGATGCCTTTGGATCTGCGATTCTGAACGTTTCGCCCGGCGCGCGAAACGGTTGGCGAGCAGCTCCGGCCCCGAGCGCCTCATCCGCTCGTGGCCCAACCTGACCGTCAGCGGAATCCATTTCGTCCAGGAGGACAGCCCCGACGAGACCGGTACCGCCGTCGCGCAATTCGTGCGGAAGCTGCGCTCGGCGCGGCGTCGGGACGAATATCGGCACGCCATCGTGATGGTCGCCGCCCCAGTAGTCGACGAAGTCCCCTGTGCGTCTGCCGGTGATCACGGCACCAGTCGAGATCATCTCGTCGAACACTGTCCGACTTGGTTCGTCGCTCGGCCGGAAGCCGCTGACGTCCGCTCCGCCATCGCCCAGCCACTTGTGCAGCCGGTGGCCTCTAGTACCGAACGGATTGTCTTTGTTGTCCCCGGGGCCGGCGATGAACCCGTCGAGGGACATCGACATGTACAGCACGAGGCGTGCCATTCGCTCCTTCGATCCCGCTCGAGTTCGGATTTCCTCCGGGAAGTCTCTACTCATGCTCAGACTTGTTCGGGATTGCGAACTCATCGCCCTAGAGCCGCGATCTTGGCCCAGCCGCCGTCACCACACCGGTCTGACCCTCACCGCGTACAGCGCTGAACCCGACACCCCAACCCACGACGCGCTGACCCTGCTCGCCAGCTGGGCCGCGACGCTGGACCAAAGCAGCCAGCAAGAGTCGGTGTAGCAGGCAATCGGCCGCCCACTTGATTGTTCGTGTGGTGCCATCGATTTCCATCGAACTGTTTAGTCAATGTGGACAATCGTTTGGGTGGACACTCGCCGACTACAGCTGCTGCTCGCGCTCTCCCGGCTCGGCTCCATGCGAGCCGTCGCCGAGACATACCACCTGACCACATCGACGGTGTCGCAGCAGATCGCCGCACTGGCAAGGGAAACCGGCGCGCAACTAATCGAACCCGAAGGCCGCCGCGTGCGACTCACCCCCGCCGGCCAACGCCTCGCCGAGCACGCCGCCACCATCCTGGCCGCCGTCGACAGCGCCCGCCTCGACCTCGACCCCGACGCCGAGCCGGCAGGCACCGTACGCGTCGGCGGCTTCGCCACCGGCATCCGGCTCTCGCTGCTGCCGATCGTCGCCGACCTCGCAGCGACATTCCCGAAGGTCCACTTCGTCATCAGCGAATACGAACCCATCGAAGCCTTCGCCCTGTTGACCAACGACGACCTCGACCTCGCGCTGACCTACGACTACAACCTCGCACCCGCCTCGCCGAGCCCGGTGCTGGAAACGGTCGCGCTGTGGTCGGTCCCGTGGGGACTCGGCGTGCCCGCCGCCACTCCCGACGGGCCCGCCGAGATCGCCGACTACGCCGACCGGACGTGGATCGTCAACTCCCGCAACACCGCCGACGAGGACGCGGTGCGCACACTGGCATCGCTGGCCGGATTCGTCCCGCGCATCGCACACGAGATCGACAGCCTGGAGCTGGTGGAGGATCTGATCATCGCCGGCTACGGCGTCGGGCTGCTGCCGATCGGACGGCCAACCACCGCCGGCGTCAAGGTGCTTCCACTTTCAGAACCCAAGGCCATCCTCACCGCCTACGCGGTCACGCGCCGAGGCCGGGCAACCTGGCCACCGCTGCGCACGGTACTTGACCGGATGCGCCCCCCGCCGGAAACCGAACTGCCCCGCCCGAAGTGGCCGCGGCCGGTTCCCGCGCCGTAGGCGACACCACCCGTTCTGCGGGGCTTATTGGAATCAAACGGTTTGGACTGCGGCCGCGAGTGCCGCGCCGAATTCATTGGTACGCTAGATCGCTGCTCTGCCGTGGCGATAACACCACGGTCAACGTGGTGACACCCTGCGCCGGATGGATGGTGACGCCGCCGATGTCCGCGGAGCCCGACGGTCCCGACAGCAGGACCGCATAGGCGGCTGTGGTCGGAGCCATACACCCGGTGAAACACGTTGGCGACATCTTCGGGCGTCTTCTGAAAGGCAGGGCCCACAATGTGTGTCGGGGGTTGATCGTCGAGCTGCTGGATGCGCTCACCGAGATCGGTTTCGGTGACCTGGATCCCGCGCCGCTCGAGGAACGGCCGCAGCTCGCATTCCTCGGTCAGCATCGACTTGGACTTCAGCAAGCGCGACGCCCCCCGTGAGTTGAGAATGTCGAGGACGATCTGGTTGTGCTCCTGCGCGTCGCGCGCCCAATGCACCGTCGCGCCATTGGGGGTGGCACGCGCCTCGAACAGCTCGAGGTAATGCGCGAGATTCGCAGAGTGTGCTGCTTTGATCTGCGATGCGAGCGTGCGCAATTCCTCCCACTCTTCGATCTCGCGCGCAGCGGCATCGCGCCGCTCACGAAGCCCCCAAATCAGGGTGTCGAAGGGCTGTTGGTGGGCCGCGTCTTCCAGGAATGCAAGAGCGTTGCGAGCCTGATCGACCGCTTTCATTCCGCGTCTCCGTTCAATACCTCGGCCAGGTGAAGGAAATGAAAATCGTCGCGGTTACGGTGCGCGCACCCCTGTAAGTGCATCAGGCACGACATGTCCGGTGACACGATGTACCGAACTCCGTTGGCGCCCATGCGGTCGAGCTTGTCGTTACCCATCGCAGCCGATACGGCTTCCTCCGTGACGGCGAAAGTGCCTCCGAAACCACAACACTCGTCCGGACGCTAGAAGTCGGCGATCAGAATTCCGTCGACCTTCTGCAGTAGACTTCTCGATTTGGAAACCACGGGTCGTTCGGTGCCTCACTCATTGACTGCTCGCCCAGCCCGCGGATCGCCGAGCAACTGACGTGGAGTGCGACCTCGCGGCAACCGGGCCCACGGAAACTCCTCCACCTTGAGGACATCGCACAGGAATTCGGGCAAATCCCACACATGGGTGCTGACATGCCGGCGCTCGGGAGTGTCGTCGGCCGCGGTGAACTTGTTCCGGATGTGGTGCACGCAACTGCCAGACGGCGCAACGACGTAATCGAAGTCGCCGAAGTTGCGCACGAACAGCTCCTCTGTAGCCTTCGCCTCGGCGTGTGCACCGCTGTTGGCCATGGGCTGCCCGCAACATGTCTGGTCGATCGGATAGTCGACCTGCACGCCAAGTTTTTCCAGCAGTCCCAGGGTGGAATTACCAACCTGGGAATAGAACATGTCGATGTAGCACGGAACCATCAATCCGACGCGCATGGCTACATCCCCCTGTCTGGTCAGATATTGAAGTCATTCGAATACTCCTTCGTGAAGCTGCGCGAAGAGTTCGGTGTTGCGTGTGTAGTCCACTGGGACATCGATGATGGTTATCCCGGAATCGCTCAGCGATTGTTTGAATGCGTTCTCGAACTCGTCGATGCTGTTGATGCGGATTCCTGTGGCGCCAAAGGCGCCGGCGTACTGCGCTATGTCGTAGTCGCCCAGTTGCACACCTGATGCGCGCCCGTACTTCAGGATCTCCTGGAAGGCGACCATGTCGTAGGCGTTGTCGCGCATGATCACGTGGGTGAAGCTCAGGCCAAGACGGGTTGCCGTCTCCAATTCCTGCGCACTGAACAGGAATCCCCCGTCACCGGAGACCGACACCACCTGGGTACCTGGTCGCACCAGCGCCGCAGCCATGGCCCACGGCAGCGCGACACCAAGGGTTTGTTGGCCGTCGGAAAACAGCAGCCGCCGAGGCTGATACGCCCGGAAATGGCGAGCCATGTAGATGTAATGAGAACCGACGTCGCAGGCGACGGTGGCGTCGTCGTCGACGAGTTCGCGGATCTTGAGCACCACCGCCGCCGGGTTCAGACCGGCATCGGTGGCCGCGTGAGCACGGGCCTCCTCGTCGATGTGCAGCAGCGCCTCGCGTTGTTCGGTGATCGCGGCGGTGGTCTGTTCGGACAGGCGCAGCCCCGCCAGCAGCCGGGTCAACTCGGTCACGGTGGCCGCGATGTCGCCGCGCAACTCCACCGTCGGCTGGTAGTCGTTGTCGATGTCGGCCGGGATCTCATCGATGTGGATCAGCGTGCGGTGTGGATCGGTGTTCCACAGCCGCGGCTCGTATTCGACTGGGTCGAAGCCGACGGTGACCAGCACGTCGGCGTGACTGATGAGGATGTCGCCGGGCTGGTTGCGGAATAGTCCGACGCGCCCGACGAAGTGATCCTCCAATTCGCGCGACACCACTCCGGCGGCCTGAAAGGTCTGCACCACGGGCAGATCGCTGACCCCGAGCAATTCGCGCAG
>JAVRPG010000004.1:0-3592 GCA_032162325.1 Mycobacterium sp.
CCAGCTGGCCACGGTGGCCGCCGACAGCCGGACCGGACCACCTGAGGCGAGGTTCGCCCGGATAACGGGCAGTAGCCATTTCGGGATGCGGTCCGACGAGCCGAAGCACAACCGCACGATGGTGTCCTTGACTCCAGGGTTGGCGAACCGCTCGATCAGCGTGCGCTTGTAGTCGGGCAGGTCGATGCCAGGCACCGGCTTGAGCGTCGGCGTGGCCTCGGAATCCATGTATTCGTGCAGGAATTCGGCGAAAAGTGGATCGCCCGCCGCGTCGTGCACCAACCGGAAGCCCGCCAGGTAGGCGAAATAGCACAGGCACTGATGGCTGGCGTTGAGCAGCCGCAGCTTCATCAACTCATACGGCATGACGTCGTCGACCAGCAGTACGCCGGCCTCCTCGAACGGCGGACGGCCGTCGGAGAAGTCGTCCTCGAGCACCCACGACGTGAACGGCTCGGCGGCCACCGGCCACTGATCCTCCACACCGAATTCGTCTCGCAGCACGGCGATCACGTCGGGGGTGGTGACGGGGGTGATGCGGTCCACCATCGAGTTGGGGAAGCGGGTATGCGCGCTCATCCACTCGCCAAGGCCCGGGTGTACGCGTTCGGCGTAGGTCGTGAACGCCTGCCGCGCGACGTCGCCGTTGCCTTCGATGTTGTCGCACGACACGATCGTCGGCGAGGCGATACCGCGGTCGCGCCGTCGCTTCAATGCGTCGGCGACCAGACCGAAGACGTTCACGCCGTCACCGAGGTTGTCGATGTTATAGCCGCCTTCGGTGATGGTCAGCGAGATGATCCGGGTGCTCGGCGCGGCGAGCAGTTCGACGACCCCCTCCGGGTCGTCGGGCGCGTAGCGGTAGTCGACGATCGACCCGATCACCCGCGCATCGCGGCCACCGTCCGGGTTCTCCAGCACCAGCGTGTACAGCCCGTCCTGGGCGGCCATCACGTCGGCCATCTTGCGGTCGGAGGGCAGCACGCCGACGCCGCAGATGCCCCACTCCTTGGCGAGCCCAGCTTCGAGCAGACGGTCGACATACATCGCCTGGTGCGCACGGTGAAAGCCGCCAACCCCGAAATGCACTATGCCGATGCCGATCTCGTCACGGTTGTAGCTCGGCTTGTCGATCGGGATCTGGGCCAACGTCGACTGGTTCAGCTTCATGACACAGCCACCACGGACTTGACGCTACCCGGCGTGCGGTCGGAGTCGAGGGCCTCGGCGGCCTTCTCCAATGGGAAGCGCGCGGTCACCATCGCGTCGAGGTCCACGCGACCGGACTCGACAAGCGCGATCGCCGTCGGCCACGTGTTGGCATACCGGAACACCCCGGTGAGCACCAGCTCGCGGTTCTGGATCAGCTGCGTCGGCAACTCCATCGACTCGGCGCCCGAGCCGACGAGCACGACCGTGCCGGCCGGCCGCACCGCGCGGATACCGTCGACGACGGCCGACGGCGCGCCGGAAGCGTCGATGAACGCATCCACAGGCCCCGGACGTGAGGAGGACGAATTGATGTAGTCGCCGATCGGCTGCACTGTCGGGTCGAGCACCTCCGTCGCCCCGAACGCGGTCGCCTGCTCGCGGCGGGCCCCGTCGGGATCGCTGACCAGGATGTCGGTGGCGCCGTAGGCGCGTGCGAGCTGAGCGACCACGATGCCGATCGGGCCTGCCCCGGTGATCAGCACGCGCGAACCACCATCGATGCCCGCCTTGCGGACCGCGGCGATGCCGACGGACAGCGGCTCACACAGGGCGGCGGCATCATCGGACACCGAGTCGGGCACCCGATGGGCGTACCCCGCACCGATGGTGACGTAATCGCACAACGCACCGTCCACGGGTGGGGTGGCGAAGAACCGCATGTGCGGGCACAGGTTGTAGTGACCCCTTCGGGTCTCTTCGCTGTCGGGGTCGGGCCGCTGCGGCTCGATCGACACCCGCTCTCCGATGCGTGAGCTGTCGATGCCCTCGCCGACGCCGACGATCGTGCCCGCCGCCTCGTGGCCAAGCACCAATGGTTGTCTGACGACGAAACTGCCCACCCGGCCGTGCCGGTAGTAGTGCGTGTCCGACCCGCACACCCCGACCGACGCCACCCGTATCAGCACATCGCCAGGCCGGGGCGTGGGTATCGGCCGCTTCTGCATCTCGATCCGACCCGGCTTGATGAGTACCGCGGCCCGCATCTGGGTATCTCCCGAAAGTGTTGTGTGCGTCACACTGCCCATGCTAGCGTGATGAACATCTACTCGCACCCATTTGCAAATGCTCATGGGTGGTAGGAAACGGGGCACCCAAGTGGCCATTGCGACGTCGAACGGCGAGGTCGCCGGGACGATCGGAGGCCAGGCCGTGTCGACGCCGCAAGACCGCACATCCACCCCCGAAGACCTGCGGCTCGCATTGCGTGCGGCGACGCTCTACTACCTCGACGGCCTCACCCAGGCCGAGATCGCGTCCCGGCTCGGCGTCTCCCGCCCGACAGCCGGGCGGCTGGTCGCCCGGGCCAAGGCCAAGGGCCTGGTCCGCATCGAGGTCGTCGTCCCACCCGACATGCGTGACGACCTGCACGCCGACGAGGAACGCGAACTCGAGCAGCGCTACGGCCTGACCGAAGCCGTGGTCGCGGGCCACGGTGTCGATGTCGGCGCCCCGGGCCGGCCCGCCGCATTCGCCAGCGTGGGGCGTGCCGCCGCTGCGCTGCTGATGCGCCGGTTGTCGCCCAACGATGTCCTCGGATTCACCTGGGGCCCCGAACAAGTCGCGGTGGTCTCCGCCCTTTCGCCCGGCATCGCGAGCTGCCGCACTGTGGTCCAACTCGACGGCGCGATGTCGACCGCCGCCTATCAGACCGGCACCGAATTCATCCTCGGCCGCTGCGCGGATATGCTGCGTGCCAACACGATCCGGCTGCCCGCGCCCCTGTACGCAGACCCATCCACCGTCGTCTCGATGCGCAGCGACTCGCTGATCTCCCGCACGCTAGAGGCGGGCAGGCGTGCCGACGTGATGCTCTTCGGTGTGGGCGCCGTGTCGACGTCGACCACGTTGTTCGAGGGCAGCTTCCTGGACACCCGAATGCTCGACGAACTCGTCTCGCTAGGTGCGGTGGGCGAGATCGGCGGCCGGTTCTTCAACGCCGACGGCGTGCCCGTCGACACCGAACTGCAGCAGCGCGCGGTCTCGGTTTCGCTGGAAGACGTTCGGACCTGTGAGAGGACCATCCTGATCTCTAGCGGCGCCGCCAAGCACCACGCTACCCTCGGGGCGTTGCGCGGCAAGCTCGCCAGGCTGCTGGTTTGTGACATCGATTGTGCCCGTTGGTTGTTGGCTCAGTGAGGAGACAAGTCAAGTGAGACCAAGAATAGTGAAACGACTTGCGGTGGCGCTCGCCGCGGCAGGTCTGGTGCTGACCTCCGGCTGCGCAGGAGCGGGCAGCCTGGGAGCCTCGGAGAACGAGGTGACGATCGCCCTGGTGTCCAACTCACAGATGACGGACGCCCAGAAGTTGTCGACGGAGTTCGAGAAAGAGAATCCCGGCACGAAGCTGAAGTTCATCACGCTGTCGGAGAACCAGGCGCGG
>JAVRPG010000005.1:0-8976 GCA_032162325.1 Mycobacterium sp.
CGGCAAGTCAGCGTTCCTCGTCCTCGACGACGCGGATCTCGCAGGAGCCTGCTCGATGTCGGCGTTCACCGCTGCGATGCACGCCGGACAGGGGTGCGCGATCACCACCCGCCTGGTGGTTCCGCGAGCCTCCTACGACGAGGCCGTCGAGGCGGCTGCGGCGACGATGGCCGGCCTGAAGCCGGGTGACCCGACCGACGCGGGCACCATCTGCGGGCCACTCATCTCGGCGAAGCAGAGGGATCGGGTGCAGGGATACCTGGATTCGGCCATCGCGGAGGGCGGAAAGTTCGCCGCCGGGGGAGGACGCCCCGCGGATCGCGACACCGGCTTCTTCATCGAGCCCACCGTGATCGCCGGGCTCGACAACAACGCGCGCGTCGCGCGCGAGGAGATCTTCGGTCCGGTGCTCACCGTGATCGCCCATGACGGCGATGATGACGCCGTGCGCATCGCCAACGACTCCCCGTACGGCCTGTCGGGCACGGTGTTCTCCCCGGATCCCGAACGCGCTGCGGGGATCGCCGCGCGGATGCGCGTCGGCACGGTCAACGTCAACGGTGGTGTCTGGTACTCGGCCGACATGCCGTTCGGCGGGTACAAGCAGTCCGGCATCGGCCGGGAGATGGGGCTTGCCGGTTTCGAGGAATACCTCGAAACCAAAGCGGTTGCCACTTCCGTTTGATTTTTGGGAAGCGAATTAGGAATCAAGGAGAGGCTCTGCAGTGGGACTTTATGGCGATCAGTTCAAGGAGAAGGTGGCGATCGTCACCGGGGCCGGAGGCGGCATCGGCCAGGCGTACGCCGAGGCGCTGGCCCGCGAGGGCGCTGCCGTCGTGGTGGCGGATATCAATACCGACGGTGCGCAGAAGGTCGCCGACGGGATCAAGGGCGAGGGGGGCACCGCGCTCGCAGTGCGTGTCGACGTGTCCGATCCCGACTCCGCGAAGGAGATGGCCGCTGCGACATTGGCGGAGTACGGCGGGATCGACTATCTGGTGAACAACGCGGCGATCTTCGGTGGGATGAAGCTGGACTTCCTGATCACGGTGGACTGGGACTACTACAAGAAGTTCATGAGCGTGAACCTTGACGGTGCGCTGGTGTGCACCCGCGCGGTGTACCGCAAGATAGCCAAGCGTGGCGGCGGAGCGATCGTGAACCAGTCGTCGACCGCGGCGTGGATGTACTCGAACTTCTACGGCCTGGCCAAGGTCGGCATCAACGGCCTGACCCAGCAGTTGGCCACCGAACTCGGCGGGCAGAACATACGCATCAACGCGATCGCACCCGGGCCGATCGACACCGAGGCGAACCGCACCACCACGCCGCAGGAGATGGTTGCCGACATCGTGAAGGGTATTCCGTTGTCGCGGATGGGCCAGCCCGAAGACCTGGTCGGCATGTGTCTGTTCCTGCTGTCGGATCAGGCGAAGTGGATCACCGGCCAGATCTTCAACGTCGACGGCGGACAGATCATCCGATCATGAGTGAGCATGCGAAGCTCGGCTACATCGGGCTGGGCAATATGGGCGCCCCGATGGCCAAACGTCTGGTCGACTGGCCCGGCGGTGTAACGGTTTTCGACGTCCGCACTGAGGCGATGACGCCGCTGGCCGAAGCGGGCGCAGCCCTGGCCGACAGCGTGGCCGACGTCGCGACCGCCGACATCATCAGCGTCACCGTGCTCAACGACGAGCAGGTGCGCGACGTGGTCGGTGAACTGGCCGTCAACGCCAAGCCCGGCACCGTCATCGCCGTTCACTCGACGATCAGTCCCGGCACCGCGGTGGAACTTGCCGAACAGCTTGCGCCGCAAGGCATTCATGTTGTCGACGCGCCGGTCAGCGGCGGTGGCGGGGCCGCGGAGAAGGGCAAGCTGGCGATCATGGTCGGTGCCAGCGACGAGGCGTTCGCACTCATCAAGGAGCCGTTCAAGCAGTTCGCTTCCTTGGTGATCCACGCCGGTGGCCCCGGTGCGGGGACGCGGATGAAGATCGCCCGCAACATGTTGACCTTTGTGTCGTACGCCGCGGCGTGCGACGCACAGAAGCTGGCCGAGGCCGCCGGGGTGAACCTGCAGGACCTCGGCAACGTCGTGCGCCATACGGACGCCCTCACCGGCGGCGCGGGCGCGATCATGTTCCGCGACGACACGAAACCGCTTACCCCGGAGCACTTCTTGTACCAGCCATTCCTGCACACGCGCGGGCTCGGTGAGAAGGACCTCAGCCTGGCGCTTGCACTGGGTGAAGCCACCGACGTCGACCTTCCGCTGGCCGAGGTGGCGCTGAAGAACTTGGCGGCCGGTCTCGGTGTGCCGCACACAAAGGATTGAAGCTCCGCACGCGAGGAGGAGAAAGAGAAGTGGACGAACTACGCAAAAAGGGCCTCGCGAAGATGAACGAGGTGTACGCGTGGGAGATGCCCAACATCGAAGGGGACGAGTTCTTCGATCTGACCGTCGACCACCTCTTCGGCGCCATCTGGACCAGGCCCGGACTGTCGATGCGCGACAAGCGGATCATGACGCTGACGGTGGTCACCGCGCTCGGTTTGCAGGACCTGTGCGAGGTCCAGGTCAACGCCGCCCTGCAGAACGACGAGCTGACCGACGACGAGTTGAAGGAGATGGCGGTCTTCCTCACCCACTACGTCGGATTCCCGCTCGGTTCGGGTCTCAACGGCGTCGTCGGGCGCGTCACCGCCAAACGCAAGAAAGCCGCGGAAAAGGGCAGCGGCCGTGACACGGCCGAAACAAGGCGAGCCAACGTCAACGACGCCGTGAAGATGCACACCGGTAAGACCCTCGATGACAAGTAGATACGCGGACCTATCCCGCGAGCAGCTCGCCACCCTGGTGCCCGAGCTGCTGCTGATCGGGCAGATGATCGATCGCTCCGGGATGGCTTGGTGTATCAGCAATTTCGGCCGCGAGGAGATGCTACAGATCGCGATCGAGGAGTGGCTGGGCTGCAGCCCGATCTACACCAGGCGGATGCAGAAGGCGCTGAAGTATGAGGGTGACGATGTCGTCACGATCTTCAAGGGCCTGCAGCTGGACATCGGCGCCCCGCCGCAGTTCATGGACTTCCGCTACACCGTGCACGACCGCTGGCACGGCGAGTTCCACCTGGACCACTGCGGCGCGCTGCTCGACGTCGAACCGATGGGCGAGGACTACGTGCGTGGCATGTGCCACGACATCGAGGACCCGACGTTCGATGGCACCGCAGCGGCCACAAATCGTAAGGCGCAGATCCGCCCGATCCATCGACCACCGCGCACGCCGGCCGACCGGCACCCACACTGCGCGTGGACCGTGATCATCGACGAGTCCTATCCGCCGGTGGACGACCATCCGGCATTGGTCGTTATCCGCCGAACCCGCGCCGCCACAACCGAACTCGAACTCATCGACCCGTCCGACGAAGGCCAATCGGACTACTCGGGCGCATTGGTGTCCGATTTCGACTTCGGCGCCTTCTCGCACTCCGCGCTGGTGCGGATGGCCGACGAGGTCTGCCTGCAGATGCACCTGCTGAACCTGTCGTTCATCCTCGCGGTGGGCAAGCGGGCGGGAACGAACACCGAACTCGCGACGAAGATCTGCACCAAACAGCTGATCGGCCTGGCCGGCCTGGCCGCCGAACGCATCCACCGTGCGCTGGACTTGCCCGGCGGGATCGAGGGGGCTGTGCGGGTGCTTGAGCTGCATCCGCTGTTCAATCCCACCGCGTACGTGTCGGCCGAGTTCGGCCCTGACACGGTGCATGTCCAGCGGTCGCCCGCGCACGAGGACGGCGCATGGATCTCGTTGGTCACCCCCGCCGAGACCCGCCCGTTGCAGGCGATCGTCGCCGCCGTCGATCCGCACCTCGACGTGGAGGTCACAGGAACCGAGACCGACTGGACGGCGCGGGTGATCGAGACGGATACGGCGGCAAAGGAATTGCGGGAGGTGTCGGTGGTGCGCATCAGCGGCGGCTCGACGTTCGTGTTCGAACCGAGGAAGTCGCTTCCGCTGACGGTGGTATAGCGGCGCCCACCCAGCGGCGCAGGTAGTCCCGCAATTCGTCTCCGCGCCGCGGCGGTCGGCCCGGGTCGATGACGAACGACTGGATGATCCGCAGCAGGTGCTCGGCGAGTTCGTCGAGATCGGCATCGGTGAAACCGAGGCCGGCCCAGTCGACGTCGAAGCGGCGGACCATCGAGTGGGCGAAGTCCAGCGCGACGTCAGATGTCACCGACTCGGTATGGGGGCTCGGGCGCCCGGGAGCGACGAGCAGGCCAAGGTGTTTGTCCTCCGGCAACCACTCGAGTGCGGTCGCGACGGCTTCCGCCACGGCGTCGGCCGGATCGGTCATGCCCTGCAGATGAGCGGCCAGCCGGTCGAGGAAGCCGCTGGCGGCGTGCACGGCCGCCGCCACGAGCAGCGCATCGGTGCTGGCGAAATACCGGTAGACCGTCTGCCGGGTGACGCCCAGCGTGCGGGCGACGTCGGCGATCGAAAACTCCGCGCCCTGCGCGTCGATGGCCTGGCCCGCCGCGTCGAGGATCCGGGCGATCGCCTCCTCGTCGGTCGCGGGTGCCGATCCGGACCAGCCATGGGTGCGCACCAGCGGATCGTACGTCGTCAGCCGCGGTAGGAGACCGCCAGCTCCTTGACCCCGTTGAGCCACCCCGACCGGAGCCGGCGCGGCTCGGACAGTTTGGCGATGTCGGGGATCTGGGTGGCGATCTCGTTGAAGATCAGCTTGATCTCCATGCGAGCCAGGTTCGCACCGATGCAGTAGTGCGCACCGTTGCCGCCGAATCCCAGGTGCGGGTTGGGATCTCGGTTGATATCGAATCGGAAGGGCCGGTCGAACACTGCGTCGTCGTAATTGGCCGAACTGTAGAACAGGCCGACACGCTGGCCCTCGCGGATCGTGACACCACCGAGTTCGGTGTCGGCCAACGCCGTTCGCTGGAAGCAGTGCACGGGCGTGGCCCAGCGGACGATTTCGTCGGCCGCGGTGTCGGGCCGCTCACGCTTGAACAGTTCCCACTGATCCGGGTTCTCGAAGAACGCGTTCATGCCGTGCGTCATGGCGTTACGGGTGGTCTCGTTCCCCGCGACGGCGAGCAGGATGACGAAGAACGCGAACTCGACGTCGCCGAGCGCTTCTCCGTCGATATCGGCCTCGATCAGGCGGGTGACGATGTCGTCGGCCGGGCAGCGGCGACGCTCCTCGGCCATGTTGTAGGCGTAGCCCATCAACTCGGCGTTGGCGGCGATCGGATCGTCGGCGAAGTCCGGATCCTCGGTGTTCATGATCGAGTTGGTCCAGTGGAACAACTTCTCCCGGTCGGCCTCGGGCACGCCGATCAGGTCGGCGATGGCCAGCAGCGGCAGGCCCATCGCGACGTCATCGACGAAGTTGCCGGACTCCTTTTCGGCTGCGGTGGCGACGATTTCGCGGGCCGCGACCGCGAGCTTCTCCTCCAGCGTGGCGACCGACCTCGGCGTGAAGAGCCGTGACACGATCTTGCGCAGCCGGGTGTGCTCTGGCGCGTCGTGGTTGATCAGCAGCGCCTTGGTCAGCTCGAGCTGATCGTAGGTGGTGCCGTCGGGCATCCGCATGACGGCACCCTGGCGGTTGGTGGACCACAGGTCACCGTCGCGCGAGATGGCCTTGATGTCCTCGTGTCGGCTGATCACCCAGTAGCCGCCATCGTCGAAGATCGACTCGGGCTGCTCGTTCCACCACACCGGCGCGGTCTTGCGCAGCTCGGCGAACTCGGTGACCGGGATGCCTCGCAATAGGACGTCGGGGTCGGTGAAGTCATATCCCTGGGGCAGGCGCACCGCGCCTTGGGGATTGGCACCGCCGGGCCCGAACGGACATGTGCTCTGCGTCATACTCTGACCATACATCGCAGTGTCAAGTGTATGGCCTGATTTGAGGCACTAGGGTTGGCATTTGTGCGCGTCCTGGTGATCGGATCCGGAGCCCGTGAGCATGCGCTGCTACTCGCGCTGCGCCAAGACCCCGAGGTCGAGGAGCTGGCCGTCGCCCCTGGCAACGCCGGGACCGCGATCATCGCCGATCAGTACGAGGTGGACGTCACCTCCGGCGACGCCATCGCGCAGCTGGCCCAACGCATCGGCGCAGACCTGGTGGTCATCGGTCCCGAGGTGCCGCTGGTCCTCGGTGTCGCCGACACGGTGCGTGCCGCAGGCATCGCCTGCTTCGGGCCGACGAAGGACGCCTCACGCATCGAAGGATCGAAATCGTTCGCCAAGGACGTGATGACCGCGGCCGGGGTGCGGACGGCGACCAGCGAGATCGTCGACAATCCGGCGCACCTCGACGCGGCGCTCGACCGGTTCGGGCCGTCCGCGGGCGAGCCGGCCTGGGTGGTCAAGGACGACGGGCTGGCCGCGGGCAAGGGTGTCGTGGTGACCGCCGACCGCGACGCGGCCCGGGCGCACGCCGCCAGCCTGCTCGACGCCGGCCACCCGGTGCTGCTCGAATCGTTTCTCGACGGACCCGAGGTGTCGCTGTTCAGCATCGTCGACGGCGAGACCGTGGTGCCGCTGCTGCCCGCGCAGGACTTCAAGCGGGTCGGTGACAACGACACCGGGCCCAACACCGGCGGCATGGGCGCCTACGCACCGCTGCCGTGGCTACCCGCCGAGGTTGTCACGCAGATTCTCAACGATGTTGTGAAACCCGTTGCGGTCGAGATGGTTCGGCGCGGCTGTCCGTTCTCGGGTCTGCTGTACGCCGGGCTGGCGATCACATCGCGGGGTCCGGCTGTGGTCGAATTCAACTGCCGCTTCGGCGATCCGGAGACGCAGTCAGTGCTTGCGCTGCTGGACACCCCGCTCGGACAACTGCTGCGTGCCGCCGCGACGGGTCAGCTGGCCGACCAGCCACAACTGCGCTGGCGGGACGGCTACGCCGTGACGGTGGTGGTGGCCGCGGAGAACTATCCCGGTCGGCCGCGGGTGGGCGACGTCATCGTCGGCGCCGAAGCCGATGGCGTGCTGCACGCGGGTACCGCGCGACGCGATGACGGCGCGATCGTGTCCTCGGGCGGCCGGGTGCTGTCAGTCGTCGGAACAGGGCCCGACCTGGTGGCCGCCCGCGAGGCCGCCTACACGCTGACCAAGTCGATTCGCTTGCCGGGCAGCCACTTTCGCAGCGATATCGGGCTGGCCGGAGCCGAGGGCCGGATCAGCCTCTAGGCCGTCAACAGCGGCGCCATCCACGCAATTTCGGCAGGCAGCTGTGAGCTCCAGAACCCGCCGTCGTGTCCGCCGGGGGAGAAGCCGCCCGCGGGCGGCTTTGGCAGCTGGGCGATGAACTGCTTCGTCGCCGAATAGAACGGATCGCTATCGCCGCAATCGATCCGGATCGGAATCGACGCGAGCTGGGGCAGGCCCCAGACGGTGTTGGCCGCGTAGTCGTCGGCGCCGTCGAACGCGCCGGGCGCTGCCGCCCCGGAGGACGTCCACAGCGCGGGGCTGACCGCGCAGACGGCCGCGGTGCGCGCCGGACCCAGCCGCGCGCCGAGCAGCAGCGCGCCGTAACCGCCCATCGACCAGCCGAGGAAGCCGACGTGCGAGGTGTCCAGTCCCTGTGAGGCGAGCATCGGGATCAACTCATTGAGCACCATGGCGCCGGAGTCCTCGCCGGACGCCCGCTTGTGCCAATAGCTCCCGCCGCCGTCGACCGCGACAACCGCAAACGGCGGAATGCCCGCCGTGACGGCCTGCGCCAAACCCTGCTCGACACCACCCGCCATCACGCCCGCGGCGTCCTGACCCTTGCCGTGCAGCGCGATGACCGGACGCAGCGGAGCGGTCTGGCCGGGCGGGCGGGCGATCGCCCAATTCGTCGCTACCCCGCCCCGCGCCGCCGATACGAACGAGCCGTCGACGTACGTCGGCGCAGCGGTCGGCGCGGGCTCCAGTGGTGGCGGCGGAGCCAAGGGCGCACCGGCACTCGTCATCGACACCTGCCTCCCGGCAACGGACGCGCTCGGCGCACGCAGCGCGGCGCCCAATGCATACGCGCCGGCCGCCCCGGCCGCAGCACCGACACCAAGGCGCAGAATCGCGCGGCGGCTCAGTTCGGGCATGCGGGTCATCATGCCATCGGCGTTGAGTCGCTCTACTTCCGACTTGTCTGAGTAAAGCCTGATGATTGTCTGAAAGCGCAATGCCGCAACCCGGTGACTGGCAGCATGCTAAGGGTGACGGCAGCGGTCACTCCCAAGGGAGAACGTCGGCGGTATGCGCTGGTCAGCGCCGCCGCTGACCTGCTGTGCGAAGGCGGGTTCGACGCCGTTCGGCACCGCGCCGTCGCGCGCCGCGCGGGGCTGCCGCTGGCGTCGACGACGTACTACTTCTCTTCGCTGGACGACCTGATCGAAAAGGCCGTCGAGCACGCTGGTGCGCGTGAGGCCGAGCAGTTGCGTACCAGGGTGGTGACGCTGTCCCGGCGGCGCCGGGGCATCGAGTCGACCGCCGACGTGCTGGTGGACCTGCTGGTCGGCGAGGCCACTGGACTGCGGGTCACCGAGCAGTTGATCTCCCGCTACGAGCGCTACATCGCGTGCGCGCGCCAGCCGGGGCTGCGCGACATCCAGCGGCGCATTCTGCAGCAGCGTACCGACGCGGTGATCGAGGTCGTCGAGCGGTCGGGCCGATCGGTGCGCGCCGAACTGCTCACCGCGCTGGTGTGCGCCGTCGACGGCGCGGTGGTGGCGGCTCTGGTTGGCGATGGTGACGGTCCGCGGGCGACGGCCCGCGCGACCCTTATCGATGTGATCGACGTGCTAGCGCCGATCGACGAGAGAGTCGCACAAGTCTGATCGAAGGAGGGCAATGACCAAGCCGGAGACCGTTGAGGATCAACCACAGCTGCGGCGAGTCATGGGCCCGGGACTGCTGCTGTTGTTCATCGTCGGTGACATCCTGGG
>JAVRPG010000006.1:0-4998 GCA_032162325.1 Mycobacterium sp.
CTGGCAGCAACGCTGTTGACAACCGCGGCGATGGCGGTCGTGCCGGTCGCCATCGCACCGGTGGCGCAGGCCGACATATGCGCCGGCGCACAAGGGCGCCATGTCGGGGTGGGCGGCTGCACCAACGTCGCCGGTGACGTGGCGACCGGCGTGGCCATCGCGTCGGCAACCGACCCGTACGTTCCTGGCGAGATACCGTGCTACACGGTAGAGGGCGAGCCGTACTACACACCTCCTGGCGACCCCTGCTAAGGACGCTGCGCCACGAACGTCGTTGAACCGCCCGGGTTTTGACCCACCTCGAAGTTGTACGTCTTTCGCGGGTTGTAAGGCCCCGGCCGAGCAATGATCAGAACCTGTGGATCGTCGCGAACGTGACCCGATAGCCAAGCGGGAACCCAGGCGTTGCGGGAGGGCGGCACGGCACTCGATACCGGCGGTCCGGACTGGATCACGCTCGACGCCTTCGATGCACAGATTCCGATTGCAGTAACACGCAAACGGCTGCGAAAACACTGCCGAATCGCCCATGCGGCAGCGGCCGGAATATGACGGTAGCGGGCGTCAGGCGAGACTTTCCGCGCGCCGCTCGGGGTCTACCGGCGCGAACTTAATGAACTAAAACGTGACCTGGCTCACGTCATCGCCGAATATCCATGCAGACCACATTTGGATCTCGACATGGAGGAACTGCGATGACCACGAACCTGGACAGGGCGCCGGCGACAGAACCGCCGCGCCGCCGCGACCGCACCCATTGGCTGTACATCGCCGTAGTCGTCGCGGTGCTGGCCGGCATCGCGGTGGGCTTGGTGGCCCCGGAGGTCGGCAAGAGCGTCGGTGTGCTCGGCACGATGTTCGTCAGCCTGATCAAGATGATGATCGCGCCGGTCATCTTCTGCACGATCGTGCTGGGCATCGGCTCGGTGCGCAAAGCCGCCACTGTCGGCAAGGTCGGCGGCCTGGCCTTCGTCTACTTCCTGGTGATGTCGACCTTCGCGCTGGCGATCGGCCTGGTCGTCGGCAATCTGATCCATCCCGGAAGCGGTATGCATCTGTCCGAGAGCGCGGCCGGCAAGGGCGCCGAACTCGCCGAAAAGGCGCATGAGTCCGGCGGGCTGATGGACTTCGTCCAGGGCATCATTCCGGACACATTGTTCTCGTCGCTGACGGCAGGCAGCGTGCTGCAGGCCCTGTTCGTCGCGCTGCTCGTCGGGTTCGCCCTGCAGGCCATGGGCAGCGTGGGAGAGCCGATCCTGCGCGGCGTCGAGTATCTGCAGAAGCTGGTCTTCAAGGTGCTCGTGATGATCCTGTGGCTGGCCCCCATCGGTGCGTTCGGTGCGATCGCCAACGTCGTCGGCCAGACCGGCTGGACAGCGGTAACCCAACTGCTGACGCTGATGCTCGGCTTCTACATCACCTGCGTGCTGTTCGTGTTCGGCGTGCTGGGTGCGCTGCTGCGCGCAGTGTCGGGCGTCTCGATCTTCAAGCTGGTGCGCTACCTGGCCCGCGAATACCTGCTGATCTTCTCGACCTCGTCCTCGGAGTCGGCGCTACCGCGGCTGATCGCGAAGATGGAGCACCTGGGCGTCGACCGCAGCACTGTTGGCGTCGTCGTGCCGACCGGATACTCGTTCAATCTGGACGGCACCGCGATCTACCTGACCATGGCGTCGCTGTTCATCGCCGACGCGATGGGCAGCCCGCTGTCCGTCGGTCAGCAGATCGGCCTGCTGGTGTTCATGATGGTGGCGTCCAAGGGCGCGGCCGGTGTGACCGGCGCCGGGCTGGCCACCCTGGCCGGCGGCCTGCAGAGCCACCGCCCCGATCTGCTCGACGGTGTCGGCCTGATCGTCGGAATCGACCGGTTCATGTCCGAGGCCCGCGCGGTGACGAACTTCTCGGGTAACGCGGTCGCGACGGTGTTGGTCGGTTCGTGGACCAAGACGATCGATCGCGACAAGGTGAACGCCGTTCTGGGTGGAGAGGATCCGTTCGACGAACTCACCATGATTGACGACGATCGCACGCCGCGTGCCGAAGAACCGGCACAGGAGCGAGTCCCTGCGTCGGTATAGGGCGCGCGAAGGAAGGACCCGGCCGAACCCCCCGCGGCCGGGTCTTTCTCTGCGCTGGAGAAGGTCTTTTTAACTTCCTTTGAACCCCCTGCGAACTCCGCCCGTTGAACCGGCTGACACCGACCAAACGGAAAGAACGGAGGCCCGCCATGCGTGCCACACTGCTCACACTTGTCGCCTTGGCCGCGGCGGCCTGCGGGTTGATCCTTGCCCCAGCAGGTATCGCCTCGGCCGAGTCCGCTGCAGTCACCATCGGTGTACTGGAAGCCCAGGGATTCGATGTGAGGATCGACCGCGTCGGGAGCGCACCGCTCGAGGATTGCGTGGTCACCAATGTGCGAAACC
The DNA here is from genome assembly GCA_032162325.1 of Mycobacterium sp. Lineage (GTDB taxonomy): Bacteria > Actinomycetota > Actinomycetes > Mycobacteriales > Mycobacteriaceae > Mycobacterium. The sequence continues at coordinate 2,424 of JAVRPG010000006.1, forward strand.
CAAGGGAGCGAACCGAACTTGTCCCAGTGATCGGCAGCCGAGACCGCGGCCGCGACTTCGTTCCCGTTGTCGTTGACCGCACGGTCACGGTGACGCTGGACTGCTCTCGTCGCTGACACCGAAGGACCCGGCCGGAGCGATCCGGCCGGGTCTTTCGCTATCTGGCGATGCCGCCAAAGACGTTGTCCACCAATGCGTCAACAAACTCGTGAGTCAGCGGCTGGTCCGGCAGCAGCAGCCCGTGTTGATCGGACTCGTCGACCTGCTCAGCGTGAGCAGTTCAGCGTCACCGAAATCGACTGGCTGGTGACCACCTCCACGAGCACTCGTCGGTCGCCGTTCCTGCCCCTGCCGGGGCCGTCGTACGGCACCCACTGCGTGACCTGCTGAGGGTTCCTGACGTTGGTCACCACGCACTGGTCGAGCGGCGCGCTGCCTACACGGTCGATGTTGACCGAGTAGCCCTCCCCCTGCAGCCGGCTGATCAACGCCCCCGGCGATTCCTCGGCTGACGCGAGGCCGGTGGGCGCGGCGATCGCTCCGCACACACCCGCAATTACAGCGGCAAGCATCCACTTTGTCCGCATGGCAGCATCTCCCGTCATCGTGTACATCAATAGTCCTCTACATCAACCGCCGGCGACACCGAATTCGTTCCCAGATCCCGCCGAGAACACGCAAAATCGCACGATTTCGGCAAATATCGTGCGATTCTGCGTCGTTTCGCGGTGAAAGGTGGCTAGCGCTCGGCGCGCTGGTACGCCGTCACGACAGCGGCCCCGCCGAGCCCGATGTTGTGCTGCAGCGCAGCGTTGACGTTGGCGACCTGTCGCTTGTCGGCCGTGCCACGCAGCTGCCACGTCAGCTCGGCGCACTGCGCCAGGCCGGTTGCACCCAGCGGATGGCCCTTGGAGATCAGCCCGCCGGACGGGTTGACCACCCATCGGCCGCCGTAGGTGGTGTCGTTGTTGTCGATCAGCTTGGGCGCCTCACCCTCGGCGCAGAGCCCGAGTGCCTCGTAGAGCAACAGTTCGTTGGCCGAGAAGCAGTCGTGCAACTCGATCACCTGGAAGTCCGACGGTCCAAGCCCGGACTGGTCGTAAACCTTCTGTGCGGCTTGGACATTCATGTCGTAGCCAATGAGGTTCTTGGCGCTGCCGTCGAAGGTGCTGTCGAAGTCGGTGGTCATCGCCTGGCCGACGATCTCGACGGCCTGCCCGGCCAACCCGTGCTTGTCGACGAACGCCTCGCTGGCGACGATCGCGGCACCCGACCCATCGGAGGTGGGGGAGCACTGCAGCTTGGTCAGCGGATCGGAGATCATCTTTGCCGCGAGGATGTCGCCGAGGGTGTACTCCTCCTGGAACTGCGCGTATGGATTGTTCACCGAGTGCTTGTGGTTCTTGAACCCGATCTTCGCGAAATGCTCTGCGGTGGTGCCGTATTGACGCATGTGCTCGCGGCCCGCAGCGCCGAACATCCACGGTGCGACCGGGAATGCGAACTCATCGATCTCGGCCATCGCCTTGACGTGCTTACCCATCGGGGATTCGCGGTCCTCGGCGCCGCCTTGAAGCGGGCCGGGCTGCATCTTCTCGAAGCCGAGCGCGATTGCGCAGTCGGCCAGCCCGCCGCGGATCGTCTGCGCCGCAAGGAACAGCGCCGTCGAACCCGTCGAGCAGTTGTTGTTCACGTTCGCGATCGGGATGCCGGTCATGCCGAGCTCGTAGAGCGCCCGGTTTCCGGACGTCGAGTCGCCTGCGACGTATCCGACGAAGCCCTGCTGCACTTCGGAGAAGTCGATGCCCGCGTCCGTCAGCGCATTGGTGCCGGATTCGCGCGCCATGTCTGGATAGTCCCAGCCCTCGCGCCGACCGGGTTTCTCGAACTTCGTCATCCCGACTCCGACGACGAAAACCTTGTTTGGCATGCCACTGTCCCTTCGCTGTTCCTGCGATCGACAGAAACACAAAGCGGGCGAACTGTCTAGATGCCCTAACGCGGGGTGGCGCGGCGATGCCAGGCGGCGTATCCGCCGGCCAGGTAGTGCACACGGTCATAGCCGAGCCGGCTGAGCTCCTCGGCGGCGGGGATGGCGCGCCGCGCCGAGACGCTGCAGACCACGACTTCGCGATGGCGGTCGGTGATCTGCTCCGCGATGGCCGCGGGGTCGATGAGCAACGCCCCGGTGATGCTGCCCTGATGGCGGGCGACCTGGGGTCGGATGTCGACGAGCAGCGCGCCCGCGCCGTGACGGCGCCGCGCGGTCGCCGCCGAGATGGGCCGCGGCATCGCGAGTCTTTCAGTGGGGCCGTTGAGCGAAGTGGTCTTGGTGGTTGTTCTCTGGGAGGTGGTGCGGGGGCCCCGCCGCAGCGGGGCCCCCGCGTGGGGGAGGCGGTTATTCGAAGTAGCCGGTGTGCTCGGGGCAGTAGGTGCTCACCGAGGCGACCACGAAGACGGCGGCCTTCGGGGTGTCGTACGAGATGCCCTCGCTGCTGATCTCGGTCAGGAACGCGTCATCCGTCGAGCTGACGGCGCCGGCGGTGCCGGCGGTAGCAACGGCGGCAAGCCCAAG
>JAVRPG010000007.1:0-9919 GCA_032162325.1 Mycobacterium sp.
TCCGGTCCTCGCTCGTTCCTCGCTGCGATCCTCACTCGCGATCGTCTTCGGGTGCTTGTCATGCCGACGCCTCCCACATCGTCTGCAGCAGGGCGATGCCGTGCTCGGTGGGCCGGCCGAACGCCCGCACACGGGCGATTCCTCCGTCGGGGTAGGCCTGCACCCGAAGAGCCGTGATGCCCGTGGCGGCCACGACGAAGACCCGTCGTGCGTCGGGTGCGACGCGGGTGCGCGGCAGCACTTCTACGTCGAACGGCACCAGCGCCCAGCCGTGTTCGCCACATGGCTGCGCGCGGCTGCCCTGCACCGCTACCTCGGGTGAGGCGTTGAACACGAAGCGGCTGGTGTCGATCTCTACTCGCTGGAGATCGGCGGGCACGGCGAACGAGATCATCGCCGCGTCGTGGGTTTCGGGACCGATGTCGCGCCGCCGCCTGGTCTCCCAGCCATCGCCCATATCGCGTGGCCGGTCCGGTGCGATCAGCGCGCTTGCATCGGAATAGAAGCTGTCAGAGGACCATTCGACACGGCCGCCCTGCTCGACGCCCGACACCTCGACGGTGACGTCGTCCCACAGCGCAGGATCGGGGATCACGTCACCGTAGGCCCGCAATCGCGCGACTCCCCCGTCGGACTCCAGCTGCAGCCGCACGTGCGTATACCGGCGTGGATCGTCGACGGCAAAGACGTTGCGGGAATCGGGTTTCAGCGCGACCGTGTCGACGATCGTCGTCCAAGCCACCGCTGCGGCGGTCGGGTCGGAGAGGGGGTCGAGGACGCATGCGTCGATGCGGCAGCCGGTCGGGTGATTGCCTGCGAAGGAGCTGGTGTCGACGTCGATTGTGCGCAGCCTGCCGCCGACTCCCAGCCGCACGATCGCCCAGTCGCCGTGGGCGTGCCTGCGGGTTTCCCAGCCGTCGACGACCTCACCGCGCAGGTCGTACGTGCCGGGCACGAACGAGGGTTCGGTCGGGTCGATCAACCGTTCCTTGACGCCGAACGATTCGTCACTGGCGGCGACGACGCTCCCGCCGATGGCACGTGACGCCAGATCCACCTCGGTCACGGCTGCAGCCCCAATGACGTCGACAGCGGCCAGTGGCTGCGCGGGTTGTCCGGCCCCTCGGCGAACACGCCGGCCTTGCTGGTGCTCAGCTCCAGCCCAACCAGCGCCTGAGCCAGCGCCACTGCAGCCGCCACACCGTCGACTGCGGGAACGCCGAGCTTGGCCGTGATCGCCGCGGTGACACCGGCCATCCCGGCGCAGCCCAGGCAGATCACGTCGGCGCCGTCCTCTGCGACCGCCCTGGCGGCCTCGGCGACGATCGCCTGCACGGCGCCGGCGGGGTCGGCGTCGACCTCCGCGGTGCCGAGCCCGCAGGACCGCACCGACACACAGTGCGCGGCGAGTCCTGCGAGCGTCAACCTGTCCTCGATGGGCGGTATCGAGCGGGCTAACGTGGTGACCACGGAGAAGCGCCGCCCGATGAGATGTGCGACGTGGGCCGCGGCTTCGGCGATGTCCAGCACGGGCACCGTCAGCATCTCCTGCAAGGCGTCCTTGCCATGCTCGCCGAACCCAGCCAGAATCACTGCGTCATAGTCGAATTCATCTCCGGCGAGCATCGTTGCCACCACGTCCATCACACCCACCGCGGACAGGTAGCTTTCGCCTGCCGAGTCGATCGCCGTCGCGCCGAACCGTGGACTGCGCGCGACGATCTCGGTGCCGTCGGCGGCGACCGCGCGTGCGGCCGCAGCGATCTCGGCTGTCATCGACTCCGACGTGTTCGGGTTCAAGATCAGCAGTCTCATGCCGGCTGGCCCACCCGCTCATACGTCAGGCGACCCGCCAGCCAGGTCTGAACCACCGAGCCGCGCAGCACGACACCGTCATAGGGCGTGACCGCGTGCCGGTGTCTCAGCGCCCCGGCGTGCACGGTCTGCTCACCATCGGGATCGAATGCGCACAAATCCGCCCGCTGCCCGACCGCTATCCGTCCCCTGTCGCCCAGGCCCGCGAGGGCCGCAGGCTGTTCGGACATCCACCGGCACAGCTCCGAGAGCCCGAAACCGCGCTCGGCGGCGTGTGTCCACACGGCCCGCGGTCCTATCTCGAGGGAGCTGATTCCGCCGAAGTCGCGCCCGAAGTCGCCGTCGCCCTTCATCGACGGCGCGCACGGCGAGTGGTCGGACACGATCATGTCCAGCGTGCCATCGGCAAGTCCCTGCCACAGTTGGCCGCGGTTGTCCCCTTCGCGAATGGGCGGGCACGCCGCGAACCTTGTTGCGCCGTCGGGGATGTCTTCGGCCGCGAAGATCAGATAGTGCGGACAGGTCTCAGCGGTGATGCGCACGCCGGAGCGCTTGGCCTCGGCCAGCATCGGCAGCACGCGTCCGCTGGACGTGTGCACGATGTGCACACGCGCGCCCGATTCGCTTGCGGCCTCGATGACCAGCGCCACAGCGTCCTCCTCGGAGGCGTCGGGCCGCGACGAGAGAAACGACGCATAGCCGCGGCCACCCGCCCGTGGACTGGCCTCGATGACGTGGTGGCTCTCCGCGTGCACGAGCAGCACCGCGTCCAGTTCGGCGATGAGCGAGACCGCGCGCCGGAAGTAGTCCGCGCTCAGGTGCGGGAAGTTCGGGTTACCGGAGTCGGTGAGGAAGCATTTGAAGCCCCGTACGCCGGCGGCGGCAAGATCGCCGAGGTCGCCGAGATTGCCGGGAATCACGCCGCCCCAGAACGCGACGTCGACCTCGCAGTTGCCCTGAGCCGCTCGCTGTTTCACGTTCAGTGCGTCGACAGTCGTGGTCACCGGATCACTGTCCAGCGGCATATCGACGAGCGTGGTGATGCCGCCCGCTGCGGCGGCTGCGGTCGCGGTGGCGAAGCCTTCCCAGTCGGTGCCGGGCTCATTGATGTGCACATGTGTGTCGATGAAACCCGGCAGGAGCGCCGTCCGATCGGCCAGCCGGATCTGTTCGACGGCGGGGTAATTCGCGTCGATCGGGCCGACCGCACGGATCACGCCGTCGGCCACCGCCACAGCGGCCGATCGGATCTCGCCGTCGATCACCGCCCTCTCGGCCCGGACAACCAGATCCACTATGCGATCACCGGGCCGAACCGGTCGTCGAAGTGGCGGGTCAGCTCGGGCCATACATGTGGATCGTGGCCCGGGATCAGTTGATAGCCCTTCTCTTTGGCCAGTCTCTTGAGCTTGCGGATGGGTCCCACAGTTTCCTCGGGCGCGACGCCGATGTAGCCGCCGATCGGCAACTCGTGCTCGATGTTCTCGGTGAGATCGGCGGCGTCGAATGCGAACACGAACCCGTCGCCGCCCACCGACTCGTCGAGCTCGACGACGAAACTCTGGTGCCCCGGGGTGTGTCCGTAAGTCGGGACCGCCGTGATGCCAGGGGCGATCTCGGCTTCGCCGTCGGCCAGCCGCCACTCGATGCGAGGGTCGTCGAAATCGATCCTCGCGATCGCGTGGTGCTCCGGCTCGGGATGATTGGACAGCCCGTAGTCCAGTTCGCGTCTCTGCGCGTGCACCGGCACCTTGCCTGCGAACAGTTTCAGGCCGCCGGCGTGGTCGTGGTGCAGATGGCTCACCGCGACGGTGTGGATGTCATCGATGTCAACGCCGATGTCGTGCAGCGACTGTTCAATCGGTTCACCGGGTCCCGGTAGCACGGGGATGTACTCGACTGTCGGGTAGAACCGCCGGTACAGCGCCGGGTCGCGGATGAGCGCGGTGTTGAACCCGGTGTCCAGCAGCACCCAGCCGCCGTCGGTCTGCAGCAGCACCCCTGGCACCGGCTCGCGCATTCGTTCTTCGGGCGGAGCGCCGTAGACCGACACCGATTTCGGCAGCTCCTCCCAGCCGAGTGTGAGCAGGACGATCCGGCGAACCTTGGAAACGTGAGCCATCAGCCCGCCGACAGCGCGGCGATCCGCAACGAGTTCGGATTCGACACGGCGTGCGCCTGTTCGATTCCCTTCAGCCATGGCTGGGCGACCATGAAGTCGTCGATGTCGGCGACGTTCAACCAGCATCCTGTCTCTTGGGCTGCGGCGCCCGCGTCCGAGTAGGGTTGCGGCGCACCGTTTGGCAGCCCCTGTGCCAGGGCGGCGCTGACCTTCGGCGACGAGCAACTGAGGTAGTTGATCCCGCCGTCGGCGTCCCACGAGATGTGGCCCCAGGTGTACGGCGACGGGGCGTCCGGCCACACCAGCCCGGAGTAGATCTCCGGCGCCGCCGAGGCGTTGCCAACCCAGCCGTAGATCTCCGAAGTGGGATAGCCCTGCACCTTCGCGGTGATCCCGGCCGCCGCGAGCTGAGTCTGAACGAGGTTGCTGATCAGCTGGTTGTCCGGATTGCTCGTGTCGTAGCCGATGGTCACTGACTTCTGATCGGCGGGCAGTCCCGCAGCGATCTTCGTCAGCGCCGAGGCATCATGTGTCAGAGCCTGTTTCGCGTATTCCGCGGGGAGCACATACGGCGGGTACATCTGCGCGCCGACCTTGCCGCGGCCGAAATATGTCTGCTTGACAAGCTGGTCGACATCGATGGCGTTCACCACCGCGGTCCGCGTTGCCTGGTCCTTCATCATGCCCTTGGTCGGGTTGATGTAGACGAAGTTCGCCATCATCGTCGGCAGCGAGTAGTGGGAGTACTTCGGGTTGTTCAGGTACTGCTCGACCGCCGACGACGGCAGGTCATGCAGGATCGCGGCGAGCTGGCCGTTGTTGAACTGCAACTGCTGCGCGGACGTGTCGGTGATGACGGGCATCTCGACCTTCTCGAAATACGGCTTCGGACCCCAGTAGTCGGGGAACGACGCCATCGCGTAGTGCGAACCGACCTGGGCGTCGGTCAGCGTGTAGGGGCCGGTGCCGAGGTCGTGGGTGGTGAGGTAGTTCTGCGCGAAGTCCGAGCCGCCGTTCTTCTGCAGACCGGTCGGACTCAGCATCCGCGGACTGTAAGCAGATCCGAGGTAGTCGAGGAACTCCGAGTTGGGTGACTTCAGCGTGATCGTGACGCCGTAATCGCCTTGCGTCGTGATGGAGTCGATGTCCTTGACCATGTACGCGGGGCCACCATTGACGGCCAGTCTGCGGTCGAACGACGCCTTGACCGCGTCGGACTTGAACGGCGTTCCATCATGGAACTTCACGCCCTCACGAAGCTTGAGCGTGAAGACTTTGTTGTCGGGCGAGGCCTTGTACTCAGTGGCAAGCAGTGGCTCCAGCTCGGCCTTGCCCTGGCCGCCCTTGAACTGCAGCAGACCCTCGTAGAGGTTGGTCGTCAGCAGCAGTCCCTGCCCGGCGTAGTACACGTCGGGGTCAGGCGGCTGGCCGGGATCTTGGAGGAACGACAGGTGCAGCACCTTGTCGGTCGGTGCCGCGTTGGGTGTGCTACTGCCCGAATCCGAACCGCCACAGGACGACAGGGTCAGCATCGCGGCGGCGCACGCCGCGGCCACGGTTATGAGGCTGGCCAGTGGTCGTTTGCTCATCGTGCTGCTCCTTCGAGGACGGGTTGTTCGAGCTGGTTGGCGGAGCCGCGAAGGCGGCGACATTCATCAAGTGCGGCGAGGATCTCGTCGGTGGTGCGCATCGCGCCGGTTTGCAGGTACTCCATGGCGGCGAGCGCCGCGTCGTGGAGGTATTGCGATGAGCCGCCGACACAGTCGGTGACGACGCGGACGTAGAAGTCGCGCTGATGCGCGTCGGCGAATGTGTAATGCACGCAGACGTCGGTCAGCCCGCCGATCAGGATCAGTGTCGACGCCCGCAGCCCGCGCAGCACGATCTCGAAATCCGTTCCGATGAAACCCGAGTAGCGCCGCTTGACGATGTGGAACTCGTCGGGGAGCGGCCGCAGTGACGGCTCGAGGTCGGTGCCCGGCTGGCCTTCGACGCAGTGCACGCCTTCGGTGCCGTCCAGTTCACGCCCGAAGTCGACGCCGCTGGGCCGGTGTACCTCTTGAAAGAACACAACGGGTACACCGGCCGAGCGGGCGGCGGCGACAAGCTTTTCCGCCCGCTCCACGCGTTCGGCGTGGCCGGGCATCACGGGAATTCCGACGTCCTCTACGGGCATTGCGCCGCCCTGCTGGATGTCGACGACGACCAGCACGGGGTTGCCCACGATGAGTGGCTGTGTTGGCACCTAACCTCCTCCTACCGCTATTCGTGGATCGGCCGCCGCCTGCAATAGGTCGACCGCGGTGTTGATGGCGACGTAGAGCACACCCAGCATCAGCGTGACGCCCGCGATCGCGGGAAAGTCGGCCACCGGAATGCTTTGCGCGATGTACTGACCGATGCCGGGCCAGCCGAATACCTGCTCGACGACGAGCACGCCGGAGAACATCAGGCCGACCTGAAGTCCCGTCATCGACAACGCCCCGCCGACGGAGTTGCGCAACACGTGGCCGACCATGATTCGGCCCTCCGAAAGACCCTTGGCCCGTGCCGTTCTCGCGTAGTCGCTGTCAGCATCGGTCAGCAGGCTGGATCGCAGCACGCGTCCGATCGCGACCGCAGGGCCCAGGGCGATCACTGTTGCCGGGAGGATCAGGTGCTGCAGCGCGTTGGTGACGACGTCGAACCGCCCGGCGAGCAGCCCGTCGACCGTCAGCATCCCGGTGGGCCCGGTCGGCGGATTCGGCACGCTGATCCGGCCGTTCGCGGGCACCCAGCCCAGCTTCTGGTAGAAGACGATCAGCCCGAGGATGCCGAGCAGGAACATCGGTGCGGATGCGCCGGTGAACAACACGGCGCGCAGCACACCCGCGCCACGCCATTTCAGCGTCGTGCCGAAGGCCAACAGCCCGGCAAGGATCAGCGCAAGGCCCATGCCGTACAACGCCAGCTCGAGTGTCGCAGGCACGAAGTCGCCAAGGTCGCTGCTCACCGGGTGCCGCGTCCGGTAGGAGGTGCCTAGGTCGCCGTGGACGGCCCCGGTCAGATAGTTCCAGAACTGGTTGATCATCGGCTGGTCCAGGCCGAGCGTGTGCCGACGGGCCGCGACGGCCTCGGCCGATGCGTTTGCGCCCAGTTGCGCCTTGACCGGATCCATTGGCGAAATGTGCTGCAGCACAAATAGCACCGCGGTCAGCGCGATGAGGATGAGCACCATGGCGCCCAGTCGGGTCAGGATGAAATTCCGCATGCCGGGCACCTAGCTCGTCTTCATGAGATTGCGCAGGCCGTCGCCTGCGAGGTTGGCGGCAAGGGCGAGCACGAGGACCGCGAGACCCGGCATGACCGGGACCCACCACTGCTGAAGGAAATACGTCAAGTTCCTGGCGGTATCCGCACCGAGCTCGGGTGCCGGCGCGGCCTGGCCAAGGCCGAGGAACGACAGCGCCGCCAGCGTGAGGATCAGGGTGCCGATGTCGAGGCTGGCGGCCACCAGCGAGTTCGGCACAGCGCCGGGCAGCAGATGACGGCCTGCCAGTCGAATCGGGCCGACTCCGGCAAGCCTGGCGGCCTCGACGTGCGGACGGGCCGCCAGTCGGGCCACTTCCCCCCGCACGAGTCTCGCGTAGAACGGCCACCACACGATCGACACCGCGACCAGCGTGTGGACGAAACCCGGGCCGAGCGCGGCGACCACAGCGATCGCCAGCACCGGGGCAGGCAGTGACAGGAACCCGTCGGTGATCCGCATCAGCACGCTGTCGATCCAGCCGCCGGCAGCACCGGCGATCAGCCCGATGAGCCCCCCGATGAGCAATCCGACCGCGACGACCACCAGCGCCGCAAACCAGCTCGCTCGGACGCCGTAGAGCACTCGGCTCAGGATGTCCCGGCCGATCGCGTCCGTGCCAAGAAGGAAGCCGCCCTTGCCGGGCGCCTGCAACGGCATCCCTGCAGGCACCAGTGGATCGTCAGGCGAGATGAGCGGCACAGCCAGCGCCACGACCGTGACCACGAGCACCAACGAGACGGCGACCCAATTCATCAGCATCGGCGGGGATTTCGGCAGCGACAGCAGTCGTACCCGCCCCCGCGCCCACGTGCCTGTCGGCAGCGCAATCGCCATATCAGCTCGCCTTCCGCTCAATACAGGCGATTTGGTGCGGATTGCCGGGCGCCCCTTCGAGCCGGACATCGAGCTGGCTCTCGGAGCATGTGTCGATGGCTATCGGGCAGCGTGGGTGGAACGCGCAGCCGGTCGGCGGGGACAACGGGCTGGCGGGCTCGCCTGGCAGCACCCGCGATTCGCGTCCGAGGTCCGGGATCGAATCGACCAGCGCCCGGGTGTAGGGGTGCACCGGATCGTTGATGACGTCGTCGGCGGGCCCGATCTCGACGATGCGCCCCAGGTACATGACGGCGATGCGGTCGGCGACCACGCGCGCAACCGAGAGGTCGTGCGTCACGAACACCACCGACATGTCGAGGGTGCGGCGGAGATCGCCGATGAGGTTGAGCACGGAGGCGGCCAACGAGACGTCGAGCGCGCTGGTGGGCTCGTCGCATAACAGCACTGATGGCGGCACGACGGTCGCGCGGGCCAGCGACACCCGCTGGCGCTGACCACCGGAGAGCTGTCCGGCGCGTGACTTCGCGATGTCCAGTGGCAGGCCAACCCGCTGCAGCACCTGCGCCACCGCGTCCTGTCTTTGGCTGCGGGACATGCCGTTTCGCCGCAACCGCTCAGAAATCAGCTCACCGACCGACAACCACGGCGTCAGCGATGCGCCCGCATCCTGGAAGACCATCTGTGGCCGCTGCCCGCCGGCGAGCACGACGGTCCCCGAGCTCGGAGTTTCCAGGCCCGCGATGATCCGCAGGAGCGTGGATTTCCCTGATCCGCTCTCGCCGACCAACGCCACCGATTCGCCATGGGCGACGGTCAACGAAATGCCTCGCAGCGCTTGAAGTTTGCCGAAGGCCTTGACCGTCTCGCGCAGCTCCACCGCGGGCGGCGCGGAGGTTTCGGGCTCTGTTTGCGGCTCGATGTCCTCGGTGGTGGTGGTCAGGCGTGAGCCGAGCTCGGCGGTCACCGCCTCCCAGGGAACGATGCAGGCGCTTACCCGGCCCGGGGCGATGGTGATCGCGTCCGGAGGTGTCGCCTCACACGACGATGCGGCCAGCACGCACCGAGGAGCGAACGCACATCCGGGCAGCGGGTCCATCGCGCTGGGTACCGCACCGGCCAGCGCAGCGAGCTTGCGGTGCCGAGCGGTATCCAGGGTCAGTCGGGAGCGCAGCAGTCCATGGGTGTAGGGGTGCGCGGGTTGGCCGAGAACCTCTGCGGTCGGTCCGATTTCGGCGATGCGGCCGGCGTAGAGCACCGCGATGCGATCCGAGATCTGCGCGGCTACCCCGAGGTCGTGGGTGATCAACACGATGCTGCAGCCGATTTCGGCGCGTAGCCGTTGAAGCAGCCGTAGGACCTGGGCCTGCACGGTGACGTCGAGAGCCGTGGTCGGTTCGTCGGCGATGATCAACTCCGGGTTGCCTGCGATCGCGATGGCGATCATCACCCGCTGCCGCAGCCCACCGGACAGCTCGTGCGGGAACGCCCGGAACCGCCGCTTGGGTTCCGGGATGCCGACGGCGGTGAGCAGCTTGAGCGCTTCCTCGTTGCTGCCGGCCGCCTCGGCGACCTGCTTGCCGATCCGCATGGTCGGGTTCAGCGACGTCATCGGGTCCTGGAAGATGGCGCCGAGGTCGAGGCGGCGCACCTTGCGCAGCGTTTTCGCGTCGCCGGTCACCATGTCGGTGCCCGCCACTTTCACCGAGCCCTGCACCCTGGCCTGCGGCAGCAGCCCGAGCATGGTGAACCCGAGGACGCTCTTGCCGGACCCCGATTCGCCGACCAGGCCGAGGATCTCTCCGGGCGCGATGTCGAGGGACACGCCGCGCAGCGCGTGGACATCACGGCCATTG
>JAVRPG010000008.1:0-2633 GCA_032162325.1 Mycobacterium sp.
GGCCAGCTCGTCGGTCGGACGGATTGAACTCGACGAATACACCGTCGGGCTGCTGGCTCAGCGCGCTGCGCAATGACTCAGCCACCGCATCATGCGACTGATGCCGTGCCAGCGACGACTGCGTGACATGTACCGCGACGTCGGCATCAGTCGGCGAAACGACCTGCACCCGTGCCGATCCAGGTCCCGACGTGACGCGCTCCACGGCCCATTGGGCAGGCACCATGACACCGACACGGCCCTCCACCAACAGCGTCATCGGCATCTTCACCTCAGATCGCGGAACGTCCTGCCGCGCCGCAAATCCGCCGCACAGGGCGGCAGCCGATAGCAGCGTGCCTGCCAAGACCGCGGTCGCGTGTCTGCCGCGAGACCTCGACGGGCGAGGCTCAACGCCGCAGGCCGCTGCCTGCGATGGCAGCGCGTCGACTCCGCGCCGCACCCAGTCGCTATCGGCGATGGTGACGGCAACGCTGTTGGCCCGCAGGCGATCAGCGATCGCCGCGACGAGCGGGTAGGCTCCCTCCACACCGTCGGGGCCATCCAGCAGAACCGCCATCGACATCGGAATCTTCGCCAATATCGCTTCGGTGTCTCCACGCGCCACCACCTGCATGTCGTCTCCGGGCCGCGATAGGACCACGAACTCCGGCGCGATCTCCACCACCGTCGCCAATCGATCAGGTAGTCCGCCGCGAAGCACCTGTGCCCGTTGCAGCACCACACAGTCCTTCGCCGCCGTGCACGCAGCGTCGCGCACACGAGAAACGCGCGACGACGCCCACCACGTCGGACAGACGAGCACGATCGCATCTGCAGAATCCCCGACGACCTGTCGTATGAGCGCTCGCCACACGTCCGCGACGGCGACAGGACACTCGTCGATCAAGGTCAGCTCGTCGTCAATGCCGTCGATGCCGGCCGAAACCCACTCCGCGTCCGCATGGTTGGGGCCTCGGACTGCCGCCGGGCCTACCTCGACGACAATGCGTGTCATGGCGGATCGGTCCAGGCCACCTGGATCAGCTGGTCGGGATGTCCCCGCATGATCAGGGTTCCGCGCCCCGGCGGTTGTGCCGACGGCCGGACCGAACCCAGCAGAATTCCTTCGTCTGGGCTGGCGCTCATCATCAAACCCATGCAGCCCAAGTCCCGCAGCCGGGCCAGAATCGGATCGAACATCGCCCGGGCCGCCCCGCCCGAGCGGCGCGCCACAATGACATGCAGTCCAAGGTCTTTGGCGTGCGGCAGGTAGTCGACCAGCGGTGACAACGGGTTGCCCGTGGCGCTGGCGACCAGGTCATAGTCGTCGATGACGAGGTATATCTCGGGGCCAGACCACCACGAGCGAGTGCGCAGCTCTTGGTGCGTCACATCCTCGCCAGGCATCCGCGCTTGCAACCGTTCAAGAAGAAGGGGTACGCGGGCCGTCAGCCCGGCGGCCGATATCGCATAGCCTGCGAGGTGGGTGGACTCGACGACACCGAGCAGCGTCCGGCGAAAGTCGACAATCTCGATCTCAACCGAGTTGGGAGTGTTCGTCCGCGCGATCTCTCGGCACAGCAGCCGCAGAGCCGACGTCTTGCCGCACTCGGGATCACCCAGCACGACAAGATGCGGCTGATCGGCGAAATCCAAGACAACCGGCCGCAATTCGCGTTCACCGAGACCCACGGCTACCTGCGTTGCGGTGCGGGCACGGCCTACCGAGGCGACGGTGCCGTGGGCAACTTGCAGCGGCAGGAGTTCGATCGGGGGCGCACAGCGCCCATTCCATCGGTCACGCAGGAGTCCCGCGCTCTCGACGATCGCCTCGGCGAGCCCGGCCGTCGTCGGCTCCCCGTCCAGTCGCGGAAGCGCGATCACCATCTCTTTCCCGTCGCCCGTGATACCCCGCCCCGGCGAGATGTGGGACAGCTGCCGGGCGCGCCTTCGGTCCATCTCGGAGTCGGCGGGGTCGCCGAGCCGTAGTTCGATGCGGGTTCCGATCTGATCCTTCAGTGCGGGCCGTATCTCCGCCCAGCGGGACGCGATCACGACGACGTGCACGCCGAAGGAAAGCCCTTGCGCGGCGATGCCGATGACCGCCGGCTCGAGGTTGTCGAAGTCTTGACGCAGGGTGGCCCAACCATCGATGACCAGGAACACATCGCCGTGCGGATCGTCCGTGGTAGCCGAATCACCGGCGGAACGCAATTGGCGGTAGTCGGTCATCGAATCGATGCCAAGGCGGCGGAAGCGGGCTTCCCTCGCCCGGAGGACCGATTCCATTTCCGCGACTGTGCGCCGGCACAGGTCTACATCGGACCGTCCCGCCACTGATCCCACATGCGGCACACACCGCAGCGACGACAACGCTCCGCCGCCGAAGTCCAGGCAATAGAACTGGGCGGCAGACGGGTCGTTGGTGGCCGCGACTGCCATCACCAACGTGCGCACCGCCGTCGACTTGCCCGATTGCGGCGCGCCCACGATCGCGACATGGCCTGCCGCTCCGGCCAAGTCGACTGTCAACACATCGCGGCGCTGATCGTATGGGCAGTCGACCAATCCGATCGGTACCGACAGCGGACGATCCGCTCGAGTGCGGGGAATCAGAACGTCGAGTGCCGGCGACTCCCCCAACGGCGGCA
>JAVRPG010000009.1:0-6260 GCA_032162325.1 Mycobacterium sp.
CCGATCGTGATCGGGCTGCCGGACAGGTTGGCCAACACCGTCGCGCCCGCCAGCGCCGCCTGCGCGCTCGGCGGAATCGGCACGAACATGTCCTCGCAGATCTCGACGTGCAGTACAAAACCCGGCACGTCGGTCGCGGTGAACAACAGGTCGGAGCCGAACGGCACATCAGCCTCACCAATGCGGATGGCGCCGCGCACGCCGTCGCCTGCGGCCATTTGGCGTCGTTCGTAAAACTCCCGGTAGGTCGGCAGGTACGACTTCGGCACGACACCCAGCGCCTTGCCGCGGTGGATCACCACGGCGGTGTTGTAGATCCGGTGCTGATAGCGCAGCGGCGCGCCGATCACAAGCAAGGGCATCAACTCGGCGGACGCAACCACGATGTCGAGCAGCGCAACCTCGACCGCGTCGAGCAGGGCGTCCTGCAGCAGGATGTCCTCGATCGAATAGCCGGACAGCGTCAACTCCGGAAAAACAGCGAGCGCGACGCTGTCGTCGTGGCAGTCCCTGGCCAGCCGCAGTACCGACTCGGCGTTGGCGGCGGGATCGGCGAGGGTCGTGTGGTGGGTGCACGCAGCCACCCGCACGAACCCCTGCCGGTATGCGCTGTAGAAGTCCATCACCGTCTATTGTCGCCCGTCAAAGGTCAAGATCCGGTGACGGGGTGGCAGCTATTTGCCGGATTGTGAGCGGAAGTGAGTGATACTGCGCGGTCGTGAGCTGTGCTGCTGGCGTGGCGGGGTCCAGTTGTCGGTGCCCGCTGCCAGGATGCGGGTATGGCTGAGGCGAAGGCGCTGCATGCGATCGGGGATCCGGTGGTGGCCGCGGCGCCGGCGGGGGTGCGGATCCGTAGCCGGATACATCCCACTGTTGAGGAAGCCCAAGCGCTGACCGCGATCGGAGAGTTTCTGGGATCGGCGTATCGCGGCGAGCTGGCCGGGCGGATCCGTTGTGGGGTGTTGGATCGTGGTGGTCAGCTGGCGTGGCGCGCGGAGCGCAAGCAGGAACTCACCACGGTGTCGTCGTCACGGTGGGCGGGGGCAATCACCCGGGCCGCAGAAGACCAATACCAGCTGGGGATGCGCCGTCTGGCCGCCCACGTCACGGATTTGGGGGCGGCGGTGCAGGTGCTCGAGCGCAAGTGCGCGCTGCGCCCGGGCGAACGCGAACCGGTCGACGACAACGTGGCGGGTCGGCGCGAGCGTCCGCGGCGGCGTCAACGGGGGTATCGCAGCGCGGCCGAGCGGTTCGCCAAGACCCGGCGGCTGGCGGTGCTACGCCAGCGGCTGGCCGCTGGCGAGCGCGCCTTGGCGATGGGACATGCGTCGATCACGGTGGGCGGGAAGCGGTTGTGGCGCACGCACAATCACCTCGACGCCGCCGATATGACCGAGCAGCAGTGGAGAGACCGTTGGGACGCTCGCCGGCTGTTCTTGACCGCCGATGGCGAGTCTGGCAAGCCGGGCGGCAACGAGACCATCCGCGTCGGCGACGACAGCCGGTTGCGCATCAAGACCCCGGCCGCGCTGGCCGACCAGTTCGGCTCGCATCTGGTGATCGACGCCCCGATACGGTTCGCTTATCACGGCGAGGAGTGGGCGGCTCGGGTCGCCGCTCGGCAGTCGGTGTGCTACGACATCATCTACGACCCACGGCGGCGCCGCTGGTATCTCGACGCGTCGTGGCGCACCGGCTCCGAACCGGTGCCCGGCCTCGCCGAGCTGCGCTCGAGGCGGGTACTGGGTGTGGACCTCAACGAGGGCCACCTGGCCTGTTGTGTGCTCGACGCGTCGGGTAATCCGGTCGGTGAGCCCGTCGGCGTCGAGGTGATCACCGCGGGTTTGGCGGCATCCCGGCGCGATGGGCGGGTACGTGCGGCGATCACCCGGTTACTCGACCACGCCAAGCACAACGGATGTGGGGCGATCGTGATCGAGAACCTGGATTTCGCCGATGCGCGGGCCACCGGGCGCGAAACCCTGGGCCGCGGCAAGCGGGGTAAGCGGCTGCGCCGCACCGTGGCGGGTATTCCGACCCGCCGGTTCCGGGATCGACTGATCGGCATGGCGGCGCGCCGCGGCCTGGCGGTGATCGGCGTGGACCCCGCCCACACCAGCCGCTGGGGTAACCAGCGCTGGACCAAACCCATACAGCAGCAGACCTCTGATCCGGCCACCGTCACCGGCCATCATGGCGCGGCGGCCGCGATCGGCAGACGTGGCCTCGGACTGGCGATCAGGCGACGGCCGTCAGGACCCCGCAACGGACAGCGGACCGCTGCGGGCACACCACCGGCCAGGCCCGCTCGCCAGCCGAGCACCACACGCGGCAGGCACGGTAGTTCTGGCCCACCGACACACCCACCACGAGGCGTGCCGGTCCACCGGATAACACCCGCCGCCAGCGGCCAACACCGTTCGGGCCGCACAGGACTCAGTTCTGCTCAGTAACTAGGAACGGTACATACGGGCAGGTCACCGACCACGTCGTCCCGATCCGCCATCACCTGCACAAACCACGACCTTGGCCTCGTGTTGGCCTGCAGTTCGCCCGTACGCACCGCATCCGATCCGGCGATTTTGATTTCGCGCGTATGGTGAATCGTCGACCCGCCGCACCATCACCACAGCGCGAAAATCCCTGGAGGAATTGTGAATAAGCCTGCCGTTCAACGTCAGTCGCGTCCATTGCTGCCCGAGCTGTCCGAACTCTTCAACGGCTTCCCGACGTTCGCCAACCTTCCTGCGCTCGCAGGTCTGCGTCCGTTTTTCGACAGCCACCTGCTGCGGTTGGAAGACGAGATGAAGGAAGGGCTCTACGAAGTTCGCGCCGAGCTTCCCGGCGTCGACCCGACCGACGGCATCGAGGTCACCGTGCGAGACGGCCGGCTGACGATCAAGGCCGAGCGCACCAAGACGAGCGAGTCCAATGGGCACTCGGAGTTCTCGTATGGAGAGTTTGTACGGACGGTGCCGCTGCCCGCCGGCGCCGACGAGGACGACATCAACGCCACCTACGACAGGGGCATCCTCACGGTCTCGGTCCCGCTCTCCGAAGACCACCCGACCGAGAAGCGCGTCGAGGTGATCGAGACAGTCCTCGTCGACGAGGACGACGACTACGACGAGGACGACACGGACGACGAGGACGACACGGACGACGAGGACGACGAGCCCGAAGACGCCGACGTGCAGGAAGAGCACGTGGACGAGGAGCATCATCAGCCCGCCAGCTGAACCGGATCGCCTAGCCTGGGAGGCGTGGAAGCTCCGCAACTCGTCGCCATGCTGCACGGGCGACGTGTTGCGGTGCTCACCGGCGCGGGGATGTCCACGGACTCGGGCATCCCCGATTACCGCGGGCCGGACTCGCCGCCGAGCAACCCGATGGCCATTCGCCAGTTCACCTCCGACGAAGCGTTTCGGCAGCGGTACTGGGCGCGCAATCACGTCGGCTGGCGGCACATGGATGAGACGCTGCCCAACGCGGGTCACCGCGCGCTGGCCGCACTAGAGCACGCCGGCGTGGTGTCCGGCGTGATCACCCAGAACGTCGACCTGCTCCACACCAAGGCCGGCAGCCGCACCGTGATCAACCTGCACGGCACCTATGCCCAGGTAATTTGCCTGGACTGCGGCCACACGAAGTCGCGCGCCGCGCTCGCCCACCTGCTCGAAGCGGCCAACCCCGGGTTTGTCGAGCGCGCGGAGGCGGTCGGCGGCATCGCGGTCGCTCCCGACGCCGACGCGGTCGTCGGCGACACCACGGCGTTCCGGATCGTCGACTGTTCGAAGTGCGGCGGCATGCTCAAGCCCGACATCGTCTATTTCGGCGAGAGCGTGCCGAAAGACCGCGTGGACGAAGCGTATTCGATTGTCGACGGAGCCGACGCACTACTGGTGGCCGGGTCCTCGCTGACGGTGTACTCCGGATACCGATTCGTCCGCCACGCCGCGGCGCTGGGCATCCCGATCGCGATCATCAACCGGGGCCGCACACGCGGCGACGACCTTGCGACGGTGAAGATCGACAACGGGTGCTCCCCGATGCTGGCGCTGCTGGCCGATGAGCTACCGGCCGTGGCGAACTCGGCTTGATGGACACCGACGACGTCTCCTGGCTGCAGGCACTGCTCGAACGGCGGCGGCCCGATCCCGGACCGATCGTCGGGCGGTGGGCGCTGGGCATCGGCGACATCGTTGCCGATCATTCGCTGACCCCGGACAAGCTGCGTCGGTTGGCCCGCAAGCTGAACCATTTCGGCGGTGTGGCGATCAGCGAGGAGTCCGTCGAGTTCGACGGCGACGACGTCAAATGGTCGGACGTCACCGAGATCCGCACGCGCAGCCTCATCGAGTATCTGTTCACCGGCGGAATCGACAAACAGACCGACAAGTGCCGTTGCCCTGGTTTCCCGGCCGCGGCATGCTCATCAACGGGATCTCGCGGGCGGCGCTGACGCTGCTGCTCGCGGCCGCCAAGCAACAACTCGAGGAAAACCCACTCGAGATCCGGATTCCCGCCGAGGTGTACGATCAAGGGCTGCTGCGCACCCGTGACCTGTCCCCGGGCATGCTCGCCGCAGTCATATTGGCCGATCCGGCGGTTCGTCAATGTTTCGAGGCGACAGCGCAGGCGCACGGCGTCGAGATCCGCCCCGCCGACGACGACGTGATGGAGGACGCCGACGAGCGAGCCGAGCAGATCAAGTCGATGCTGGCGACCGTTCAGGCCAAGGTCGACCGCCTCAGATCGTGATTTGTGGAGCTTCAACCGCGGTGAGCGCGGCTGAGACTCCACAAATCGCCTAGACGGCGACCAGGTCGTCGGCGTGCACGGCGGGCCGGCGCATCTCGACGGGCAGATCGGACGTCGAGCGGCCCAACATGGTCGCCAATTCGGCGTGGTCGTAGGCCACCACACCGCGGGCCACCATCGTCGCGTCCTGTGAGCGCAGCTCGACGACGTCGCCGCCGTAGAACCGCCCCGACAGCGCGGTGATACCGGCGGGCAGAAGCGAACGTCGTTGCCGCACAACGGCGCGCACGGCCCCGTCGTCGAGTGTCAGCGCGCCCGCCGACTCGGCGGCGTAGCGGACCCAGAACTTGCGCGCCGACATGCGTTCGGGCCGCGGCGCGAACACCGTGCCTACCGACGCGTCGGCCAGCGCGGTGGCCGCATCCGACGCGGCGGCCAACAGCACCGGCACCCCGGCGTCGGAGGCCAGCAGCGCCGACGACAGCTTCGACGCCATCCCGCCGGTGCCAAGATGGCTGCCCCTGCCCGCCACGACGCCGTCGAGATCTGCCGGGCCGTCGACTTCGGAGATGAACCGCGCGTTGCCTTTTCGCGGATCCGAGTCATACAGGCCGTCGACGTCGGACAACAGGACCAGTGCGTCGGCGCCCACCAGATGCGCGACCAGGGCGGACAGCCGGTCGTTGTCACCGAACCGGATCTCATTGGTGGCCACGGTGTCGTTCTCGTTGACGATCGCGACCGCGTGCAGCGCCCTCAGCCGGTCCAGCGTGCGTTGGGCATTGGTGTGCTGTACCCGCATGGAGATGTCGTGGGCGGTCAGCAGAACCTGGCCGACCGCGCGGCTATAGCGGGCGAAGGCCGCGCTCCACGCGTTTACCAGCGCCACCTGCCCGACGCTGGCCGCCGCCTGCTTGGTGGCCAGATCGGTCGGACGCTTGGTGAGCCGCAGCGGTTCGATGCCTGCGGCGATCGCACCCGACGACACGATCACCACGTCGGAGCCGGCCTTCATCCGGGCTTCGATGGCGTCGGCCAGAACGGCCAGCCTGCTGGCGTCGAACACCCCTGACGGCGTGGTCAGCGCGGTGGTACCGACCTTGACGACCACGCTCCGGGCGGCGCGGACTGCTTCTCGATCCGGACTCGTCACGACTCGCCGCCTGGACGGCGCCGTTCGCGGCGGGCCGCCTTCCTTTCGTCAGCGCCTACGCGATCCGTCTGCTCGAGGCGTGCGTCGGTGCCGCGACCGGACAGCGGCACATCGAGCCCGGCCGGGGTCTGCGGCTCCCAGTCGAAGGTCATGTCGCCGATGGTGACGGCGCAGCCGGGCCGCGCGCCAAGCCGCAACAGTTCGTCTTCTACGCCAAGGCGGGCCAGCCGGTCCCCGAGGTAGCCGACGGCCTCATCGTTGTCGAAATTCGTCTGGCCGATCCAACGTTCGGGCCGCGTACCGCGCACCACGAAACCGCCGCGGCCATCCGGCACGACGGTGAAAC
>JAVRPG010000010.1:0-11279 GCA_032162325.1 Mycobacterium sp.
CCGCCGGTGCCGCCGCCGTGGCCGGTGCAGTAGTTGTCGGGGACAACGATCGGCCCGCCCGTGGCGTCTTCCTGGACGCACTGTGCGGTGACCGTCCGCGGCGACAACGCCCAATAGCCCAGCGCCGCAACAACGCCCACCACACCGACGATCGCGGCACCACCTTTCAGCCGCTGGTTGCGTTGATACCGCTTGAGTTCGGCCTCGACTCGTGCCTTCTCGAGCTCTTTGCGCTTGCGCTCGGCCTTCTCGCGGGCGCGCGTCTCCCCGACGGTCGGCGGGCGCGGGCGCGTCGTCGCAGGGTCCTGGAACCGTACGCTGCCGCCGGACGCGGGCTGGCTGGGCTGATCGCCCGCCTCCTCGGAAGGCTGCGGCGACGCCGACACCTCTGGATGGTCTTCAGCCCGCTCCTCGGGTGGCGACGGGCCCCGCCCCGCTTTGTCACCGGGCGAGCCGGTGTCTTCCTCCGACGGACCGCTTTCCTGCGGTGGATCTTCCTCCGGCCCCACTTTTCGCTCCTCGTCGTCGCTGCGGCCCGGTCTGTGTCCAATCGGCCCTGCAGGTCCAACCTCGCAGGCAGTCTGCCACAGCACATGGCGATTCATCCATGATCGCGCGAACAGTCGTCGACGTGCGCGACGACCTGGAGGCGTTTCTCACGACCACCACCGACGACACCTGGCTCTAAATACAGCCCGCCGCACACGGGTCGACGACCGGAAGCGAATCCGGCGGCGGCGCATTGGGATCGGCCGGTGGCTGTTGCTGGGTGAGGTCGACATCGTGGTCCAGGTCGGGTGCGATCGGGACGTACCTGCATAAGAAGTTGATGGCCAGTTCGCACGGATTGTCGCCGGGTTCGGCAGTGGCCGGGGCGGAGAGGAGTAGACCAGCCGCCAGCGCCGCCGCCGCCGCGATCGCCGTCCTCTTCAGCACGGGCCCACCCTACTTCGTGCCGCGCGGATCGACCGCGGCGACCGCATCCTGGATCGCCGCGACCCGGCCGGGATCGAGGCCCCACGGCTCGTCGACCCCGACCCGCTTGTCCAGATCCCACAGCACGCATTGCTCGCCCGGCTTCGCGACAAGCGTCCATGCGACGACCGTCCTGCGCAGCTGCTCTCCGGTCGGATCGGCGGCGGAGGTGAGGCCGGCGGGTGCGCCGCCCTCCGGATGGTGATGGAGGAAACCGCCGTACGCCTCCTTGCAGAACGCCGAATACCGCGCGGTGCACAGGATCAGACCGTGCCACGCCTCATCGACGGCATGCGACGGCATACCGATCACCTGGTTGTCCCACAGCGCGGGCCCGCAGCAGCGCAGCCATTGCCGCAAGCCTGTCTCGATGAGCTCGCGCGGCTGCCACGGGCACGTCTTGAACACGGCCGGGGGCAGCTCGAGGTCGGCCACCGTAGTGGACATGCGATCAAGGCGATCGCCCCGCCGCAGCTTCACGTTTTCACTGTATGCGGGGGGAGCGCACCGGCGTAGCCTTTGCCTATGAGTGCCGTGGCCGTCGCGTTGGTGGCGATTCTCGCACTGGGTGCTGCAGTCATAGCTCTGCTGTGGAGCAGTCGGGTCGGCCGTCGCCGGGACGAGACCCCGGAAGGCCGATACCGACGCGAGGCGTCGGACCTTCACAGCCCCCGGAATCGGCGGGTCGAGCGTGCGAAGAGGCGCCGCAAGACCTGGGCGGCCGGGTCGGCGGGCGCCGTTGGCACTTATTACGGCAGTGGAAGCAGCTGCGGTGGGGGAAGCAACTGCGGTGGCGGAAGCGGTTGCGGCGGCGGGGGAGGCTGCGGCGGCGGAGGCGGAGGCAGCTGACCCCCTATAGGCCTAGCTGCTTTTCGACGAAGTCGACGATGGCCGCTGCCACATCCCGATGCACGGTCTCGTTCAGAATGTCGTGGTGCGCGCCGGGAAATTCCTTGAGCTGCAACGGGTCTACCTGTTCGGCGTATGCGCGCACCGCGCCGACCGGCGCGATCGGATCGTTGGTGCCGTGCACTGCAAGCGTCGGCACGGCGAGCAGGGGCAGCTCGGAACCGAACCGATCCCACGCCTTGTCGAGTTCTCGTGCCAACGGCAAACCGTCGGCATCGACAAACGCAAGCGGGTCGTTCTCCAAGGAGTCGAGGTAGAACGGGTCCCCCGAAAGCCAGCCGGGATCCAGATCGAATGAGCTGTCTGCGTCGAGCATTTCGGGGATGGGAACGAACGGGGCGCCGGAGATGACGCCCGCCCGGTAGCGCTCGGGTTGGCCCAGCAGGCGGAACAGTGTGACGACCGAGCCGAACGAATGTCCTTGCGCGATCAGCGGCAGGCCCGGGTGCTCGGCCTCGGCGAGTTCGGTCAAGGTGTCAGCCAGCCCGGAGCTCTCCTCGATCGAACCGAAGTCGCCGCGGTCGCCGGGGCTGAGACCATGGCCGAACTGGTCGACGGCCCACAGGTCGATGCCTGCCGCGTTGAGTGCGAAACCGTACCGGTGGTAGAGGCCGGTATGCTCGCCGAATCCGTGCAGGAAGATGACGGCGGCGCGCGGATCGGCGGCGGCCCAGTGCCGGTAGTACGCCCGGCCCCTCGGATGGTCGATGAACGGCATCCCACGACTGCAGCAAGATGCGCGGCCATCCGCCAGTGTTTGGATCGCGGAACGCAACCGATTGCAACGCCACGCCTATCTCGGCGGGCGCTCAGGTCACAGGCCTAATGCTCAATCAGATGAGGACTGCGCTGGCCAGCGAGTAGGCGCGAGTTGAGATCGAGGCTTTCCGCGACGTCCTTTGCCTTGTCGATGTCCTCAGTAGTGACGTCGATCGTGCCCGGTGTCTCGATCGAGTGAACAGTGACCAAGCGTCGAGCCAGGGTTGCCATCGATTGCACAACATGGCCTTCGAGAACGAGTACGCCAGGCTCGACTTCGACCCCGCGCAGGCCTGTAGACAGCAGGTGAGTAACTCGCATCGCGGTCACTGCTCCACCTCCCACGGTATGCCTAGCCCGTCCAATTTACTGGCGATGTCTTCGCTGGGCGTTCTGTCGAACACAATCCTCTCGATGGAGCGAGTCACCGACGGTGACCGTCGTTCGCTCAAACACATGCCGTTTCAAGTACACCGCGGCGTCGCCGTACCAATCTGCGCTGTTGGCCGGTAGGCCATGGAACTGGATAGCACCGTAGATGGGTGCGGCGTCGTCGGGACCTGGCTTGCCAAACCACGCTGCTTCCAGCATCGCGCGCATTGGCGGGTTGAACAGGCCAGCCGATGTGCCCACTTCGTACTCGACATGAAATGGCCAGCCTCGAGGATCTGGCCCAAATACCGCGTACGCACGACAACCGCCGAGTTGTCGCTTGACATGACTTTTCTCATTGCGTCACGCGCAGCCTGAACATATGGATCGCGGAGATGTTCGGGTACATTTTTCAGCCCGGCATGCATGAGTTCGAGCAGAACCCTGCGGGCGTTATCGAT
Organism: Mycobacterium sp.; assembly: GCA_032162325.1. GTDB lineage: Bacteria > Actinomycetota > Actinomycetes > Mycobacteriales > Mycobacteriaceae > Mycobacterium. The sequence goes on from JAVRPG010000010.1 coordinate 3,477, forward strand.
CGTGTCGTCATCAGGCAAGTAGCTCGCCCACGCTTGCGCCGACGCACGGCTGAAGCGCAGGCGGTCTTCGTCGTAATCGTCACCGCTATCTGTCGGTGGTGCATCGATTGGCGGGATCGGCGGACGCTGTCGTCACTGCCGCTGCTGCTCGACGCGCCGAACAATGAGCGATGCGTGCCATTACGGACTGTAGTTGCCGAAGGCGGAATCGCCGTTAGCACACACCGAGTAGGACGTCCCGCTGTTCGTGCACGCGGTCGCGGATCGCGTCCACGACGGCGGCGACCTCGGGCCTGCGCAGAGTCTCGGCGCGGGTGACCAGCCAATAGGTCAATTGGATCGCCACACCGTCGGGCAGCACGCGGATCAGGTCGCCGTGGCGGTCGGCCATGAAGCACGGCAGCAGGCCGATGCCTGCGGACGCGCGGGTCGCCTCCACATGCACGAAAACGTTGGTGGACGTGACTGATTCGCGCATCGCGGGGGCGAAGCTCGTCGCGCGGTCGAGGTCATCGACCTGCAACATCGAGTCGATGAAGTAGACCAGCGGATAGCGGGCGAGGTCAGAGATGCTCGTCGGCGTGCCGTGCTCGGCGAGGTAGTCGCGGGAACCATAGAGGCCAAGGCAATAGTCACCAAGCCGAATCGCCTTGGCGCGATGGACCTTTGGTTCACCGACAACCACCTCGACGTCGAGTCCGGACCTCTGCTGGGTGGCCCGTCGGGTGGCGGCGACGATCTCGACCGCCACCTTGGGATGCCGGCGCTGCACGTGCGCGGCGGCCGGCGCGGCGATGTAGGCGCTGAACCCATCGGTCGCCGATATCCGCACCACTCCTTCCAGGGTGCGCACGCCGCCGGGGTCGACCGTCAGCGAGCGAACCGCCGATTCGACGGCCTCTGCAGCCGACAATGCCTCGCGCCCGAGGTCGGTGAGCTCCCAGCCTCCGCCGACGCGTGCGAGCACCCGGCCGCCGATCGACTCTTCAAGCGCGGCGATGCGGCGCGAGATGGTGGTGTGGTTGAGGCCCAGTTCCTCCGCGGCGGTGTTGTAGCGGCCGGACCTGCCGACAGCCAGCAACACGAGCAGGTCGTCGGCGCTCGGTCTCCGGTCGGACGCAGAACTCATATCTGCATTTTTGCAGATACCGGCTGCAGTTTTGACCATTGCACGGGCGGGTATCTGCATGAATACTCACAGACGTCTGTGGGCGGCGTCACACGAGGAGCAGTGGATGACCAGCAGCACCGAAACCCCGGAAACCGATGGTGGGCCGATCTCGACAGGGCTGAAGCGTGTGGTGGCGGCCTCGATGGCGGGCACCGTGGTCGAGTGGTACGAGTTCTTCCTCTACGGCACCGCCGCCACCCTGGTGTTCAGCAAGGTGTTCTTCGCCAAGGGCACCAGCGACCTCGACGCGATCCTCGCGGCATTCCTCACCTACGCCGTCGGCTTCGCGGCGCGGCCAGTTGGCGGAGTGGTGTTCGGCCATTTCGGCGACAAGTACGGTCGCAAGAGGCTGCTGCAGTTCAGCCTGCTGTTGGTCGGTGCCGCAACGTTCCTCATGGGCTGCCTGCCGACGTTCGGCCAGATCGGCTACTGGGCGCCTGCACTGCTGGTGGTGTTGCGGTTCATCCAAGGCTTCGCCGTCGGAGGCGAATGGGGCGGTGCGGTACTGCTTGTCGCCGAGCACAGTCCCGACCGCAGCCGCGCCTTCTGGTCCAGCTGGCCGCAGGCGGCTGTGCCCGTCGGCAACATGCTGGCCACCGTCGTGCTGCTGGTGCTCACCGGGACGCTGTCGGACGCGGCGTTCCTGTCCTGGGGATGGCGGGTCGCGTTCTGGCTGTCGGCCGTAGTGGTGCTCATCGGCTACTACATCCGCACCAAGGTCAGCGATGCGCCGATCTTCGTCGCGGCGCAGCAGGAGGTCGAGCGGGTCAAGGCCGTCTCCTACGGCGTCATCGAGGTGTTGAAGCGTTATCCGCGTGGCGTTTTCACTGCGATGGGCCTGCGCTTCGCCGAGAACATCATGTACTACCTGGTGGTCACCTTCTCGATCACGTACCTCAAGGTGCAGGTCGGCGCCGACACGAGTGACATCCTGTGGTGGCTGTTGGCCGCACATGCGGTGCACTTCGTCGCGATTCCGTTGGTGGGCAAGCTCTCCGACCGCGTCGGCCGTCGCCCGGTGTACTTCGTCGGCGCGCTCGCCGCGGGCACCTGGGGCTTCTTCGCGTTCCCGATGATGAACAGCGCCAACTACCTGGTCATCATGAGCGCGATCATCATCGGGTTGATCATCCACGCGATCATGTACGCGCCACAGCCGGCGATCATGGCCGAGATGTTCCCGACCCGCATGCGGTATTCCGGTGTGTCCCTTGGCTATCAGGTCACGTCGATCTTCGCCGGCTCGCTCGCGCCGATCATCGCGGTCAAACTCCTCGAGATCTACGACTCCTCGGTCCCGATCGCCCTCTACCTGGCCGGCGCCGCGGTCATCACCCTCATCGCGGTGTACTTCATGCGTGAGACGAAGGACATCGACCTGGCGAGCGTCGATCAGGCCGACCGCGACGACCTCGCCAAAGCGGGGGTGGCGTGACCGACCTCGACGGCCGCACCGCTGTGGTCACCGGCGGTGCGAGCGGGATCGGCGCGGCGTGCGCCAGGGAGCTCGCCGGTCGCGGGGCGACGGTCACGGTCGCCGACGTCGACGAAGTCCGCGCGAAAGACCTGGCGGCCGACATCGGCGGAAAAGCGTGGGCGGTGGACCTTCTCGACATCTCGTCGCTGGAGAACCTGCAGCTCGAGACCGACATCCTGGTGAACAACGCCGGTGTGCAGAGCATCAACTCGATCGTCGACTTCCCGCCCGAGCGGTTCCGGTCTCTGCTGACGCTGATGGTGGAGGCGCCGTTCCTGTTGATCCGGGCAGCGCTTCCGCACATGTACGGGCAGAAGCTCGGCCGCGTCATTAACATCTCATCGGTGCACGGCATTCGCGCCTCTGAGTACAAGGTCGCCTACGTCACCGCCAAACACGCCCTCGAGGGCCTGTCGAAGGTGACGGCGCTCGAGGGCGGTCCGTACGACGTGACAAGCAACTGCGTCAACCCCGGATACGTCCGTACCCCCCTGGTGACCAAGCAGATCGCGGACCAGGCCCGCACGCACGGCATCCCCGAAGATCAGGTGGTGGCCGAGATCCTGCTGAAGGAGAGCGCGATCAAGCGCCTGGTCGAGCCGGAAGACGTTGCCGCCCTGGTTGGTTGGCTGGCCTCACCGGCCGCCGGGATGGTGACCGGCGCGTCGTACACCATGGATGGCGGCTGGAGCGCCCGATGACACAGGCCCCCGATGCACTGGCGGTACCGCAGTGGCAGCCGACGGAACGCGATATCGCGGACGCACGCGTCACCGACTTCACCCGGTTCGTGCAGCAGCGCACCGGCGCGTCGATCACCGACTACAAGTCGCTCTGGCAGTGGTCGATCGACGACCCGGCCGCGTTCTGGGGCGCGCTGTGGGAGTACTTCGAGCTCGGTGCGCCGCCCGATCGCGTGCTCGACAACGCGCAGATGCCGGGCGCGCGGTGGTTCCCCGGTGTGCGCCTGAACTACGTCGACCAGATCGTGCGCAACGCCCGTAGCGACCGCCCTGCGATCCTGCACGTCAGCGAGGACGGACAGGTCACCGAGCTGTCATGGCACGAATTGCTCGGACGCACTGCGGCGTTCGCACAGACGCTGCGGTCGCACGGGGTGACGGCGGGCGATCGCGTCGTAGGCTATCTGCCCAACATCCCCGAGGCGGTCATCGCGTTTCTGGCGACCGCGAGCATCGGCGCCATCTGGAGCGCATGCGGGCAGGACTACTCCGCGAAGGCGGCGTTGGACAGGCTCGGCCAGCTCGAACCGGTGGTACTGGTCACGGCCGACGGTTATCGGTACGGCGGCAAGTCCCACGACAAGCGCGATGACGCCGCCACGCTGCGGGCCGCCCTGCCGACGCTGCGGGCAACTGTGCTGGCATCTGAGCTCACCGCTGAGGTCGACCCTCATGATCTGGACACGGTGCCCGTCGATTTCGACCATCCGCTGTGGATCCTGTTCTCGTCGGGCACCACCGGGCTGCCGAAGGGAATCATGCACGGCCACGGTGGCGTCGTGCTCGAGCACTTGAAAGCAGTTGCACTGCAATCGGATATCGGCACCGACGATACGTTCTTCTGGTACACCAGCCCGAGCTGGATGATGTGGAACTTCCAGGTCGCCGGCCTTCTAGTCGGCGCGACGATCGTCTGCTACGACGGCAGCCCGTCGTATCCGAGACCGGACACGTTGTGGGCCATCGCCTCCCGCGTTGGCGCCACGGTGCTGGGCACCAGCCCCGGCTACGTGTTGGGTTGTGCGAAGGCGGGCGCGGTCCCGCGCGCCGACCATGTTCTGTCGGCGCTGCGAACGGTCGGAATCACCGGCTCGTCGCTCCCGCCGTCGTCATCGCTGTGGCTGCGCGACAATGTCGGCGACCGGGTCCAGGTGGCGTCGATCAGCGGCGGCACCGACGTGGTGTCGGCGTTCATCGGCGGTGTCCGCACTGTGCCGGTGTGGCCGGGGGAGTTGTCGGCGCCGTATCTGGGTGTCGCGCTGGACGCCTGGGACGAGTCAGGCAAACCGGTGCGCGGCGAGGTCGGTGAGCTGGTCATCACCAAGCCGATGCCGTCGATGCCCGTAGCGTTCTGGAATGACGCCGACGGATCCCGTTATCGCGGCGCCTATTTCGAGATGTTCCCGGGGGTATGGCGCCACGGTGACTGGATCACCATCACCGGCCACGGCAGCATCATCGTGCACGGACGGTCGGACTCGACGCTGAACCGGCACGGCATCCGGATGGGTAGCGCCGACATCTACCAGGCCGTCGAGCGGCTGCCGGAGATCGCCGAGGCGTTGGTGATCGGCGCCGAGCAGCCAGACGGCGGCTACTGGATGCCGCTGTTCGTGGTCCTCGCTGATGACGCGGAGCTGACCGACGAGCTGCGCGACCGCATCAAGCGCACCATTCGCGAAGAGGTGTCGCCGCGGCACGTGCCCGACGATATCCTCGTCGCCCCCGGTGTTCCGCACACGCGAACCGGAAAGAAGCTCGAGGTGCCGATCAAGAAGCTGCTGCAGGGCGCCGATCCCGCCAAGGTCGTGGAAAAGAGCGCCGTGGACGACCCCGCGCTGCTCGACTGGTACGCGAAACTGCAGCGCTAGCCGAGCCAAGACCCGATGCGGCGCAACGCTTCCTCGATGTCGCTCGTGGGGCCTGCGAACGACAGCCGCACGAACGATCCGCCGCGCACGGTGTCGAAGTCGATGCCCGGCGCGATCGCAACGCCGGTGTCGTTCAACAGCTTCGAGCAGAACGACAGCGAGTCTGTCGTCAGGTGCGAGATGTCGGCGTAGACGTAGAACGCGCCGTCGGTGGGGGCGAGGCGGTCGATGCCGATCGAGCGCAGCCCGTCAAGCAGCAGCCGCCGGTTGGCCGCGTAATGATGCAGAAGCGCGTCGGCCTCGGCGACGGATTCAGGTGTGAAGGCCGCGACGGCGGCCACCTGCGCCAGCGTCGGCGGGCAGATGGTGAAGTTTCCCGTCAGGCAGTCCACCGCCCGCTGCAACTCCTGCGGCACCAGCAGCCAGCCCAGCCGCCACCCGGTCATCGCGAAGTACTTCGAAAAGCTGTTGACCACCACGGCATCTCGCGATGTCTGCCACGCGCAGCTGGTCGCGGGAGAACCCTCATACACCAGGCCGTGGTAGACCTCATCGCTGATCAGACGAACTCCGGACTGTTCGCACCACGACGCGATCGCGGCCAGTTCCTCTGGCGGGATCACCGACCCGGTCGGGTTGGCGGGGCTTGCCACGATCACGCCCTGCACCGGCTGATCCAGATCCGCGAGCATCTGGGCGGTCGGCTGGAATCGGGTGTCGGGCCCGCAGGGGATCTCGACGACCTCACAGCCCAGCGCCGACAGGATGTTGCGGTAGCACGGATAGCCGGGGCTGGCGATCGCCACCCGGTCGCCGACGTCGAAGCAAGCAAGGAACGCCAGCAGGAATCCACCGCTCGAGCCTGTGGTGACCACGACGTCGTTGGGGTCGACGACGAGCCCGTGCCGGTCCGCATACGAGCGCGCGATCGCGCTGCGCAACTCGGGGATTCCCAGCGCGACGGTGTAGCCGAGAACGGTGTTGTCCAGCGCCTCTTTGGCCGCTGCGCGCACGGCCGCCGGTGCGCCCGCGCTCGGCTGGCCGGCCGACAGGTTGACCAGGTCGCCGTGCGTGCGCTGCCGTTCAGCGGCGGCCAGCCACACGTCCATCACATAGAACGGCGGAATTCCGGCCCGCAGTGCGACGCGATCGCTCATCCGGCCAGGCTAACAAGCGGGCAGTATGCCGGCCGAAACTGTAGGGAGTCCTGAGCCGGCCACCCGTGAAGATTTGGCCTCGCATGAACACTGTGCTCAACCGATCAGACCCGCATTGCGCTGCGTGCGGGAGTAGCCTGCGCGCACTCGCGCGATTTTGTGATGCTTGCTTGCTCGACGCCGGAGACTTCACATTCGTCGTCACGTTCACAGAGCTTCCCGGCTGCGCCGCGTCGTAGCGGAGTCATGCCATGGACGAGGACCACTACGCGATCAATCGAGCCTACTGGGACGAACGCGCCCCAGCGCACGCCGGTTCGGCGGATTACGCAGTGCAGGAGATCATCGCCGACCCAACACGATTGTCCGACATGATCCGGTTCGACCTGCCCCGCCTCGGCGACGTCAACGGACTGCGCGGGATCCATCTGCAATGCCACATCGGGACCGATACCATCTCGCTGCACCGTCTCGGCGCCGCCATGACAGGTCTCGACTTCTCCGCAGCCTCGATCGCGATCGCCCGTCGCATAGCCACCGACGCGCGCGCCGATGTTGCCTTCGTCGAGTCGGACGTCTACAGCGCTCCTGTCGCCGTCGGCGACGGGTTCGACTTCGTGTTCACCGGAATCGGCGCACTGTGTTGGTTGCCTGACATTCAGCGATGGGCCCGAACCGTTGCTGATCTCTTACGCCCGGGCGGCAGGCTGTTTCTGCGCGAAGGCCATCCGGTGATGTGGGGTGTCGACGAAGATCGGACCGACGCGTTGGTGCTCGGCTACCCGTACTTCGAGCAGCCCGAGCCCACACATTTCGATGTTCCGGGAACGTATGTCGACACCACGGTCGAGTTCGGCCACAACCAAGTCCGGGACTGGAGCCATGGCCTCGGGGAAATCGTCACCGCTGTCCTGGAGGCGGGCCTCGAGCTGACCATGTTCGTCGAGCACGACTCCGTGCCGTGGGACGCGCTGCCGGGGCGCATGCGCCGGGAAGGCGGTGAGTGGCGGCTCATCGACCATCCAGAGCGGCTCCCGTTGAGCTACACGCTGCAAGCCGTCAAACGCTGACGACTGCGGCTAGAACACTTCCGATTCGAGCCGGCGCAGATGCTCTCGCGGCGGCCCGAGCAGCTGTGCGCTGCCATGTGCACGCTTGAAGTACAGCTGGATGTCGTGCTCCCAGGTGATCGCGATCCCGCCGTGCATCTGGACGGCTTCGGCGGCCACCTTGGAGAACGCCTCGCTTGCCACGACCCGCGCCAGCGCTGCCGACGTCGTCGACGGTTCGGCCACTGCGTCGTTGACAACGGCCCGCGCCGACTGCACGGCCACGTACAGGTCGGCCATCCGATGCTTGAGCGCCTGGAAACTGCCGATCGGGC
>JAVRPG010000011.1:0-19125 GCA_032162325.1 Mycobacterium sp.
CGGGTGAAATCGATCCGGGCGCAAGGGCGTTGGTCATCGCCGTCGGCGTCTTCGTACTCCTGCTGACCTTCGTGCTGCCACATACTGGCGACGCGAAGGGCTGGGATGTGCTGGTCGGTGACGACGCGGCGATCCGCAACGGCATTGCATTGCCGTCGCGGGTGTTCTGTTGGCTGGCGCTGGTGTTCAGTGTCGGCTTCTCGATGCTGGCGCTGCTGACCCGCCGATGGGCGCTGGCGTGGATCGCCTTGGCCGGATCCACGGTGGCGTCCTTCACGGGTCTGCTCGCGGTGTGGTCGCGGCAGACCGCGCCCGCACACCACCCGGGGCCGGGCATCGGGCTGATCATCGCGTGGCTCGCGGTGATCGTGCTGGCCTTCAACTGGGCCCGCGCGGTGTGGGCACGCACCGCGGTGCAGCTCGCGGCCGAGGAAGAACGCCGCCGGATCACCGCCGAGCGCCAGAAAAAGGGCTTGTTGGACACCCTTCACGACAACACCGACGACACCGGCGGCACCGACAACGGGTCGGAGAAGCCCTAGCCCCTCTTGCCAAGCGCCGCGGCAGCGGCGTCGGCCCACTGACGCCATTGTTCGGCATTGGCGCGTGCCTCCTCGGCGTCTTTGGTCCGCCCCGCGGCCGCGGCCTTCTCCGCCTGTCGCTCGAATTGCTCTGCACGAGAACGGAATTGGTCTGCCCTGGCCTGAGCTTCCGGATCGACGCTCCGGGATGGCGCGTCGCGCACCTTCTTCTCCACGGCGCGTAGTCGTCGCTCCAGCTCGGCGCCCCGCTCGCGAGGCACCTTGCCGATCGCGTCCCATTTGTCGCCGATCGCACGTAGCGCCGCCCTGGCTGCCTCCAGGTCGGAGGTGTCGAGCCTCTCGGCCTCGGTCAGCAGCGCCTCCTTGGCCTCGGCGTTGGCCCGGAACTCCGAGTCGCGCTCGGTGCTGGCCGCGTTGCGTGCCCCGAAGAACGTGTCCTGGGCGGCTTTGAACCGCTGCCACAGCGCGTCGTCGACGTCCTTGGCGGCGCGTCCGGCGGCCTTCCACTGCGTCAGCAGGTCGCGGAACGCGGCTCCGGTGGCGCCCCAGTCGGTGGAGTCGGCCAGTTCCTCTGCGCGTTCGCACAGCGCCTCCTTGGCCTGCCGGGCGCCTGCGCGTTCGCGGTCGAGCTCGGCGAAATGGGAGCCGCGGCGGCGGTTGAAGGTCTCGCGGGCCGCCGAGTACCGCTTCCACAGCGCATCATCGGTCTTGCGGTCCAGCCCGCTGATGGTCCGCCACTCCTCGAGCATTTCGCGCAGCCGGTCGCCTGCGACCTTCCACTGCGTCGAATTCGTCGCAAGGTCCTCGGCCTCGGCGGCCAGGGCCTCCTTGCGCGCGGTCTGTGCGGCACGGTGTTCGTCGCGCTTGGCCCTCTCAGCCTGCGCGGCTTCGTCGGCGTGTTCGACGATGGCGGTCAGCCGCGCGGTGAGCGCGTCGACGTCACCCAGCACGTGCGCCTCCGGCAGGCTTTCCGCGAGCGCAGCTGCCGCTGACTTGATCTTGCGGGCGTCGCCGGTGCCTGACTCCAGCCGATGCTCCATCAGCGCAACCTCGGTGTTCAGGTCGTCGAAGCGGCGGCCGAAGTGCTCGAAAGCGGCCTCGGTGTCGCCGGCCTGCCACGAGCCGATGACACGTTCACCGGCGTCGGTGATCAGCCACACCGTGCCGTCGGGGTCGACGCGGCCGAACGGGTGGGGATCGATGGAGGGCGGCGCGGCGACCGTCGGCGCCGGCCGGCCGGGGCGGGGGACGGGGCGCGGCGGTCCGGGCCGGGGAGCGGGTTTGGGGGTGGAGGCGTCCCCACCTGGCTCGATGGTCGTCATATCCGTTACCTCGTACCCTCCGCGCGGGGAACCCGCGCACCTGCCGCGCGACGCGGCGCCTGATAGCTCGAACGTTATTGAAACAGGTCGCCACGGCCCGCGCCCACGCCTTTCGCGATGCATTTGCCTACGCTCTTTCCCAACACAACAGGAGGCCGCGGATGGACAAGGCGGATATCGCCGCCCTGCTTGCCCTCGGCGCTGCGTTCTTCATCGCGATCGGCGACGTCATCCACCAGCGCTCGGCGCACGAGGTGACCGACGAACCGGTCAGCCACGTCGACCTGTTCATGCGGTTACTGCGCGACGGCCAGTGGTGGCTGGGCAGCATTGTCTCGGCGGTCGGGTTCGGGCTGCAGGCAGCCGCGCTCGGCTTCGGCTCTGTGCTGTTGGTGCAGGCGCTGCTGGTCACGTCGCTGCTGTTCGCGCTGCCGATCAACGCCCGGCTGATGCATCGGCGGGTGAGCCGCTGGGACTGGACCTGGGCGGCGCTGCTCGCCGCTGCCGTCGCCGTCATCGTCGTCGTCGGGAATCCGACCGCCGGTCACTCGCGGGCGTCGTTTGAAACCTGGACCGGGGTGATCGCCGTGCTGGGACCGGCAATGGTGCTGTGTGTGGTGGGTGCGCGGATCTGGTCCGGAACCGTCAGCGCGGTGCTGCTGGCGGTGGTGTCCGGCGCGCTGTGGGGCGTGTTCGCGGTGCTGACCAAGGGAGTGGTGGACCGCATCGACGACGGTCTGTGGGCGCTGCTGCGCACGCCCGAGCTGTACGTGTGGGTACTGGTCGCCATTGCGGGCACGGCCTGGCAGCAGTCGTCGTTCCGCGCCGGCGCGCTGACCGCGTCGCTACCGACCATGACCGTCGTCGAGCCGGTGGTCGGGTCGGTGCTCGGCATCGTCGTGCTCGGCGAGACGTTGCGGCCAGGGGAGGCCGGTTGGCTGACGCTGATCGTGGCAGTGGCGGTGATGGTGCTTGCGACGGTCGCACTGGCCCGTGGCGAGGCGGCCACTGCCACCAAGCAAGCGGTGTGAGCACTACTTTGGTGGCGTGCTGAGCGCCATCGCGATCATCCCTTCGGCACCCGTCATGGTCCCCGAACTGGCCGCGACCGCCGCCGAGGAACTGGCCGACCTGCGGGAGGCGGTCTACACGGCCGTGGGGTCGCTGCCGTCCAGGTGGATCGCCGTCGGTGTCGGTGCCGCCGGCGCAGTGCTGGGACCGGACGGGGCCGGCACATTCGCGGGCTACGGCGTCGACCGGCGGGTCACGCTGTCGCCGGGCGCCGCCGACGCACCCGGCGAACTGCCGCTGTGCGCGTTGATCGCGGGCTGGGTCCGCGGACAGGCCAAGCCCGAAGCACGCGCCGAGGTACGGGTGTACGCGGCTGACCAAGACGTCGGCGCCGCGCTGGCCCACGGTCGCCAGTTGCGAGCCGAGATCGACGAGGCGATCGATCCGGTCGGCGTGCTCGTCGTCGCCGACGGCGCGCACACCCTCACCCCGCCGGCGCCCGGCGGCTACGAACCCGACTCGATACCCGCGCAGGCCGCGCTCGACGACGCGCTCGCGGCGGGCGATGCCGCCGCGCTGACCCGGCTGCCCGACACCATCGTCGGCCGGGTCGCCTACCAGGTGCTGGCCGGGCTGATTGGGTGTCCTGAGTCCTCCTCTCGTCCGGACCCAGCGCCGCGGTCGGCCGAGGAGCTCTATCGCGGCGCGCCCTATGGCGTCGGCTACTTCGCGGGCGTCTGGCAGCCATGAGGCCCATCGCGATCATCGGCCCGACGGGCACCGGAAAGTCGGCGTTGGCGCTGGCCGTCGCCGAACGCGTCGGCGGGGAGATCGTGAACGCCGACGCGATGCAGCTCTACCGCGGCATGGATATCGGCACCGCGAAGCTGCCGCTTTCCGAGCGTCGCGGCATCCCGCACCACCAACTCGATTTCCTAGACGTCAGCGAGACCGCCACCGTTGCCCGCTACCAGCAGGCCGCGGCCGACGATATCGAGGCGATCGCCGCCCGCGGCGCCGTCCCCATCGTCGTCGGCGGATCCATGTTGTACATCCAGTCGCTACTCGACGAGTGGTCGTTCCCCGCGACCGACGCTGCCGTCCGGACCAAATGGGAGGGCCTGCTGGCCGAGATCGGCGTCGGCGCTTTGCACAAGGAGCTCGCCCGGGTCGACGCCGACGCCGCTGCCTCCATCCTGTCGACCGACGGCAGGCGCATCGTGCGGGCGCTAGAGGTTGTCGAGCTGACCGGGCGGCCTTTCGCCGCGTCGGCGCCGGTGATCGGCACGCCCAGGTGGGATACCGCGATCGTCGGATTGGATTGGGATACAGCGCTTCTCGATGAGCGGTTGTCCCAGCGGACAGACAAGATGTTCGCCGACGGCCTCGTCGGCGAGGTGAGGGCGCTGCTGGGCCGCGGCCTGCGCGACGGCGTCACCGCGTCGCGGGCATTGGGCTACGCGCAAGTGATCGCCGACCTCGACGAGGGCGGGGACGGAACGGCAGCACGCGAGCTGACCTTCTTCGGCACCCGCCGCTATGTCCGCAGGCAGCGGTCGTGGTTCCGCCGCGACCACCGCATCGGGTGGCTGGACGGTCGCGACCCCGACAATGTCGAGCGCACGCTGCGGGTATGGCGGCACGTATCCTGAACAGGTGATGTTCGCCAAGGGCCACGGCACGCAGAACGATTTCGTGCTGTTGCCCGATCCGGATGGCCTGCTGTCGTTGACACCGGCCGTGGTTGCGGCGCTGTGCGACCGTCGGCGGGGTTTGGGCGCCGACGGGGTGCTGCGGGTGACGAGGGCGCAGGCGGCGTTGGCCGCCGGCGTGTTCGACCGGCTGCCCGAGGGTGTGGCCGCCGGCGATTGGTACATGGACTACCGCAACGCCGACGGCTCCATCGCGCAGATGTGCGGCAACGGGGTGCGGGTGTTCGCTCACTACTTGCGGGCCGCGGGGCTGGAGAGCCGCGACGAGTTCGTCGTCGGCTCGCTGGCCGGGCCTCGCCCGGTGGTGCTGCACCAGTGGGACGACACCACCGCCGACGTCACGGTCGAAATGGGCAAGACCAACCAGCTCGGCACGGGTCAGGCGATCGTCGGCGGTCGGCCGTTCGCGGGGCTGGCCATCGACGTGGGCAACCCGCATCTGGCGTGCGTGGACCCCGACCTGACCGTCGACGAACTCGCGGCCCTCGACGTCGCCGCACCGGTGTCGTTCGATCGAGCGCAATTCCCCGACGGGGTCAATGTCGAGGTGCTGACGGCGCCCCGCGGTGGAGCGGTGGCGATGCGGGTACATGAGAGAGGTGTCGGCGAAACCCGATCGTGTGGCACCGGAACTGTCGCGGCCGCCGTCGCGGCGCTGGCATTCGATGGCGCGACCACCGGCACGCTGCGGGTGTGCATTCCCGGCGGTGAGGTCACCGTTGCGGTCACCGACGCCAGCAGCTACCTGCGCGGCCCATCGGTTCTGGTGGCGCGCGGCGAGATCTCGGAGGAATGGTGGCGTGTTGCGCAGGGTTAATTGGGGTGCGCGGGCGGCAGTAGCCGTGCAAATCTGTTATTGCCTATGACTTATCCCGATTTTCCTCGCAACAACACACCCAGCGCTGGTGAGCTCGCGCTCGACGACCGCACGGCGTTACGCCGCGTGGCGGGTCTGTCGACGGAACTCGCCGACGTCTCCGAGGTCGAGTACCGGCAGCTGCGGTTGGAGCGCGTGGTGCTGGTCGGCGTGTGGACCGAAGGTAGCGCCGCCGACGCCGACGCCAGCATGGCCGAGCTCGCCGCCCTCGCCGAGACCGCCGGTTCGGAGGTGCTCGAAGGTCTCGTCCAGCGCCGCGACAAGCCGGACCCGTCGACCTACATCGGCTCGGGTAAGGCGCAGGAGCTGCGCGAGGTCGTGCTGGCCACCGGTGCCGACACCGTGATCTGCGACGGCGAACTGAGCCCCGCGCAGCTCAATGCGCTGGAGAAGGCGGTCAAGGTCAAGGTGATCGACCGCACTGCGCTGATTCTCGACATCTTCGCCCAGCACGCCACCAGCCGGGAAGGCAAGGCGCAGGTCTCGCTCGCACAGATGGAGTACATGCTGCCCAGGCTGCGCGGCTGGGGCGAATCGATGTCGCGGCAGGCCGGCGGGCGTGCGGGCGGCAGCGGTGGCGGCGTGGGTCTGCGCGGCCCCGGAGAGACCAAGATCGAGACCGACCGTCGTCGCATCCGCGAACGAATGTCCAAGCTGCGCCGCGAAATCAAGGCGATGAAGCAGGTCCGCGACACCCAGCGCAGCCGCAGGCTGGCCAGCGACGTGCCGTCGATCGCGATAGTCGGCTACACGAACGCAGGCAAGTCCAGCCTGCTCAATGCGCTGACCGGCGCGGGCGTACTGGTCGAGAACGCGTTGTTCGCAACGCTCGAACCCACCACGCGGCGCGGGGAATTCGCGGACGGGCGGCACTTCGTGCTCACCGACACGGTGGGGTTCGTGCGGCATCTGCCGACCCAGCTGGTCGAGGCGTTCCGCTCCACGCTGGAGGAGGTCGTTGATGCCGACCTGCTGGTGCACGTGGTCGACGGCTCCGACGTCAACCCGCTTGCCCAGATCAACGCGGTCCGGCAGGTGGTCAACGAGGTGATCGCCGATCATGACAGTAAGCCGGCCCCGGAGCTGTTGGTGGTCAACAAGATTGACGCGGCCGGCGGTCTGGCGATGGCTAAGCTGCGCCGAGCGCTACCCGATGCCGTCTTCGTCTCCGCGCGCACCGGTGACGGGCTGGAGCGGCTGCAGCAGCGGATGGCGGGGCTGATTGCGCCCACCGACACCACGGTGGACGTGACGATCCCGTATGACCGTGGCGATCTCGTCAACCGTGTGCACGCCGACGGCCGGGTCGACGCGACTGAGCACACCGCCGACGGCACGCGGATCAAGGCGCGGGTGCCGATCCCGTTGGCGGCCAGCCTGCGCGACTTCGCGACGTTCTAAGCGGCCACAGGTAGTGCTCGCGGCCCAACTCGGGTAGTTCATTAAGCACGACGGCGGCCATCGTGCAGTTCACGCCGTTGGGTGATCAGCCGAGGGCAACACGATTACAACTACCAGCTCGAGGGTGCATTCGAGGCTCCGCCTTGCCGCCGCGGATCCAGGCGGTCTCGGCCCCGCAGCGACAGCGAGACGCCAACGATGAAATAACAACTACGACAAAGCGTTTAAGGAGTTGTCTTGCCTGCCGCTACGAAGGTTCTGGCCGCCAACCAGTGCGGTTTGTCGGGCGGGGCTCCTGTTGTGGTGGATGAAAATCGTAACCCGTGGCGACGTACAAATCCGCACAGTCGCGCATGGGCTGGCCACATTTGCTCGGGCTACGAGGACAACAGGCCTTGGTCGATGAGCCAGGCGCGGGCGACAAGGGCGGGGTCCTCACCATTGGTGTCGACTTTGGCGTTCAACGCCAGCATGACCTCGTTGGTCAGCTTCGGGTTGAGCTGGCCGAAGATCTCGGTCAACTCCGGGTGCGCGGCCAGCAAGTCGGAGGTGATGACTTCGGTGAGGTTGTAGAGCGGGAAGAAATTCTTGTCGTCCTCGAGGACGCTTAGGTTCAGGCCCGGGATGCGACCGTCGGTGGTGAACACCTCACCGAAGTTGCAGTCTCCGTTGGCTGTTGCGGTGTAAATGACCCCGGTGTCCAGCGTCGTGACGCGGCCGAGGCCGTCCCTGGTCAAACCGTAGGCCTGCAGCATCGGCACGAAACCGTCGTTGCGGCTGGCGAACTCGCTCTCCACGCAGAAGGTCAGGTCGGCCTTGCTGAGCCGCTTGAGGTCGGACAGCTTGGAGACCCCGAGCCGCTGGGCGGCCGACTCCCGGATCGCGAAGGCATAGGTGTTGTTCATCGGAGCGGGAGGCAGCCAGGTCAGGTTGTTGGCCTTGTCGGCGTCGTTGACGGCCCGCCACTGACCTACTTCGTCCTTGACGGGCTCTTCGTTCCCGAGGTAGTTGATCCACCCGGTGCCCGTGTACTCCGGCGAGACATTCGCGTCGCCGCTGAGCATCGCCTGGCGGACGCCGAAGCTGCCTGGGGTGTTGGTCATGTTGGTGACGTCGGCGCCGGCCACGCTGAGGATGGTCGAAAGCATGTTGCCCAGGATCAGCTGCTCAGTGAAGTCCTTCGCCGCAACGGTGATTTTGACCCGTTCGAGGGAGTCGTAGTGGTGGATGCTGCCCGGCTTCGCCTCGAGCACCGCCCCACTGGCCGAGCGCAGCCCGCACCCGGCGGCCAGGACGGCACACGCCAGAACTGCGAGCAGGCGCAGGAGAGCGGTCATCGGCGATCAGAGTCCCTTTGGCGCGGCGACAATCTCCACGACGCGCGCCAACCAGTCGATGAACAATGCCAACGCCGAGACGAGAATCGCCCCGACAACAAGGGTCACCGTCTGCTGCAGCTTGATGCCGGTCGTGATCAGCTCTCCCAGCCCACCGGCCCCGGTGAACGACGCGAGGGCGGCGGTGCCGACGATGAGTACCAGCGCGGTGCGGACGCCGGCGATGATCACCCGCAGCGCCAGCGGCAGCTCGACCCGCAGCAGCGTCGAGAAGGCCGACATGCCCATCCCACGCGCCGCCTCCACCAGGCGCGGGTCGACCCCATTCAGGCCCGTGACGGTGTTGGCGACGATGGGAAGGGCGCCGTACACGGTGAGCGCCACGACGGCGCCGACCGGTCCAATGCCGAACAACACCGCACCGAGTGCGATCAGCCCGATCGCCGGTGCGGCCTGGCCGAACCCGGCAACGGTGATGATCGGCTTCGAGAAGCGCCGCATCCGGCCACGCGTCAGCACGACGCCGAGCGGCATCGCGACCGCACAGGTGAGCACCGTCGCGGCCAGACTGACGGTCATATGCTGCCGCAGCAACGTAAGCAGCTGGGAGACGCCGAGCGACCGCTGCTCCGACTCCGACACATTCGCGACGTTGACATAGACGAGGGAACCGACCACGGCCACGACACAGACGAGCGGCTGAATCAGCCAGCGGCCCAGGCCAAGTCGGCGGGACTCGACGGCGGGCGCCGGGGTCTGACCCTCGACCTCGATTTGGGGCGCGATGAACGTCATGAAGCAGTTTCCGCCGAATCCGGTGCGCCGCGTATGTCGGACATCGCGTCCATGATCGTCTCGACCCGGATCACTCCCTGATAGGCGTTGCGGCGTCCGGTCACCACCACGACGCCATGTGACGAGGTGAGCATCGAGTCGAGCGCATCGTTGAGCGTCGAAGCGAGGTTGACGGACTCGAGTTGCTCGTCGCGGGGGACTGCGCGTAGCGACCCCGGATCCTGCAGCTCGTCGAGAGACATCCACCGTTGGGGTCGGTCCTGATCGTCGAGCACGATGACGTGCTCACGGTCGATGGACCGCGCCGCCCGGATCGCTTCGTCGGGGTCGCCGCCGATCCGGGCTACGGCGGCATCGTGCAGCTCGACGTCGCGGACCCGCGTCAACGTGAGCTGCTTGAGCGCGGCACCGCTGCCGACGAAGTCCCGGACGAAGCCGTCGGCCGGATTGGTGAGGATCTGCTCCGGGGTGTCGTACTGCACGATCTCGGCGCCGGCCCGCAGAATGGCGATCTTGTCACCGAGCTTGACTGCTTCGTCGAAGTCGTGCGTCACGAAGACGATGGTCTTGCGCAGCTCCTCCTGCAGGCGCAGCAGCTCGTCCTGCAGCCGTTGTCGGGTGATCGGGTCGACCGCACCGAAGGGCTCATCCATGAGGAGCACGGGCGGGTCCGCAGCCAACGCGCGCGCGACCCCAACGCGCTGCTGCTGGCCACCGGATAGTTCGCGGGGATAGCGGTCGCGGTACTGACCGGGGTCGAGGCTGACCAGATCAAGCAGCTCGTCGACGGCCCTGGCGATCCACTTCTTGTCCCACTTGAGCAGGCGCGGGACGATAGCGATGTTGTCGCCGACGGTGAGGTGAGGGAAGAGCCCGGCGCCCTGGATGACGTAGCCGATGTGGCGGCGCAGTTCGTCGGCGTCACGCCGGGTCACGTCGTCCTCGCCGCTGAGGATGCGTCCGCTGCTGGGCTCGATCAGGCGGTTGATCATCTTCATCGTGGTGGTCTTGCCGCAACCCGAAGGGCCGACGAGCATCACGATCTCGCCCGCGGGGATCTCCAGGGTGATGTTGTCCACCGCAGGGGCGGATCGCGCGTCGTACCGCTTCGTCACGCCGTCGAGCAGGATGCGCGCACCGCCGACGCCATCGGACGCTGCGGATTTGGCGGTGGACGACTCGGTCGTCGCCGATTCAGACACGAATCCCCCTTGGGGTGGTGAGGCGGGTGATGATGTTGAGCACGGTATCCAAGATGACTGCCAGGATCAGGATGCCGATGGTGCCGGCCACGATCGAGTTGGTCGCATTGGCGCCGCCGGTACGGGAGATCCCCGAGAAGATGTAGCCACCGAGCCCGGGGCCGAGGGCGAACGCCGCGATGGCGGCGATACCCATCAACATCTGTGCCGACACCCGGACGCCGGTCATGATCACGGGCCAGGCCAGTGGCAGCTCGAGGCGCACCAGTGTGGTGAGCCGGCTCATTCCCATTCCGCGCGCCGACTCGACGAGTGTCCTGTCGACGCCCGTGAGACCGACCACGACGTTGCGCAGTATGGGGAAGAACCCGAAGAACACCAGCATGATCACCGACGGCACTACGCCGATGCCGACGATGCCCACCAGCACGCCGAGCAAGGCGTATGACGGGATGGTCAGGCCGACGGCGGTGAGCGTGTTGCCGAAAGCCAAGCCCCACGGCGAGCGGTAGATGAGCACGCCGACGAGGAGGGCGAATGCGGTCGCGAGGGCGAGCGTTTGTACCACGAGGCTCATGTGCTGATAGGCGAGGAATGACAGGACTGCCCAGCGGTCTTGGACGAACTCGACGAAGCCCATGAGTTAGGAAATCCTCCTGGATCCAGGCTCACGCTACTCGCCGTCGCCGTCGCCGAGCGTGCTCGACGGACTGCCGGACGATGTTTACCCTGATCGCACGGCCAAAGAGCGAGTTCTACCGGTCACCTATGCACCGGCGGCGGTCCCGGTGAGCGTCTCGACCTGCACCAGCGGGGCCGGTGGAATCCCGCGCCAGCGACGAATGAGGATTCCGCTGGCCGTGCGCCGAGCGTGAAGCTGCTGCGGAAAACCGCCGAAAATTTCGCAGTGCGTTCACATTTGGCGATCAACTGCCGCGTACCGACACCGTGGTGGACGTGACGATTCCGTATGACCGCGGGGATCTCGTCACCGGGTGCACGCCGACGGCCGGGTCGACGCGACCGAGCACACCGCCGACGGCACGCGGATCAAGGCACGGGTGCCGATCCCGTTGGCGGCCAGCCTGCGCGAGTTCGCGACTTTCTAGGTTTTTCGTCGCTACCATCTGCGCGTGGCGAACCTGGACCCATTTCGCAGCCCAGAGGCTCGGTCGCAGCTCATCGACGAGTACGACGCGGTCATGCGCACCTGGCCCGTTCCGTTCGAGGAGCGTGACGTTGCGACGGGTTACGGCACCACGCACATCGTCGTCACCGGCCCCGCTTCCGCGCCGCCACTCGTGCTTCTCCACGGCGCTGCCACCACGGCTGCCATGTGGGGTCCGGTCATCACGCCCCTCAGCGAGTCCTATCGCTGCTACTGCATCGACACCATCACCGACGCGAACAAAAGCGTGGCGACAAAACGGGTCCGTGAGGCCGCGGACTACGTCGCCTGGTTACGCGAGACTTTCACTGCGCTCGGCATCGACAACGCGAGGGTGGCCGGGTTGTCCTACGGCGGCTGGCTCGCCGCGTTGCTGGCTGTGAACGCGCCAGAACTCGTCAACCGACTCATTCTGATGAGCCCGAGAGGGACGTTTGCCCGAATCGCTACTCAGTGGATGGTCCGAATGGTCTCCGCCACCATCCTGCCGTCACGGGCTGTGGCCGGTCGTGCCCTGCAGTGGGCGGCGGGCGGCTCCGACGTAACGTCGGATCCGGGCTTGGCGCTGGCCGTCACGAGCATGGTGTCCAGTCGGCCATTCCGGCGGGAGTTCTTGCCGCCGACCAAGCTCACCGACGACGAGCTACGCCGAATCAGCGCACCCACGACCGTCCTGCTCGGCGACCGAGAGGTCATCTACGCCGGCGGACCGCAAGCCGCCCTTGCGCGTGCGCAGAGGCTCATCCCAACGTGGACGCGCGTCTTCTCTCGGGCGCCGGTCATGTGCTGACGCTGGACGCTCCAGACGTCGTTGTTACCGAGATAACGGCGCGCTGACCTGAATCCACTCATGACCTGCTGCGCCAAGGAAAACAGGTAGTGCACTACGCGCGACGGCCGCGGTGCGTCGCCACATCATCTACAGCATGTGTGGACTTCATTCTGTTGCGAGTTTCGCGCGGTCGACGCGGTTGCTGCGGCCCGCTCAGTTCGGCGTCACCTCGACAGACGCGACCCCGTGTCAGCCCGCCACGTCCGCTCAGCCCGGCGATTCATCGCAGCGCGATGACGTACGAATCTGCCCTCCCGCGCAGTCGCGTTGCTGACGCGATACTCACGCCACATCGAAGACATCGGCGGCAGGCGCGGCCATCACCCTTTGCGCCAGTTGCGCTTTCAGCTCGTCGAGTCGTCGCTCCTGCTCGCCCGTCCGGTCTTGTGTACGCGCCAGGTCGATGAACTCGTCGGTGACGAAGCCGTCACGCAGCAGTAGGGTCGCGGTGCGGCCCCCGACCTCGACCACGAACACGAAGTCCTCTCGTAGGCGGCCGAGGTCCGACCTGACCAGTGATCGGTCAACGGTGTAGCGGCCGTCGGTGACTGCGCGCGTGACCGCCTCGAACCCGTCCCGTGCGCCAGGTCCACGGAACGCGGTGCGCACGCTGACCGAGCGGCGATCCGCCGGCGCCTCGGGGGAGAGCGCCGCGAACGCCCGCTGAATGACCTTGAATGCCATGGCAACGCCGGCCGGCGAGTGGACGCCGTGGTAGCGCACCATGTCGTCGAACGTGAAGGTGATTGTCCGGCCGCGCTCTCCGACGGTCAGCGCCTCGGTCATCGGTCGACGATCACCGGCGGCTGATGTGCCCGCACCGGTGGCAGCGGGCCGGTGAACTTCTCCACCTGCACCAGGACATGCGCGCCGGTGCAGCCGCGCGCTAACGACGAGGTGCCGATGTCGTCGGTCAGGACGTTCGGGTTGCCGTGCACACACATGGCATCCGGATCGGCGGCGTCGGCCGGGTCGTACCACGCGCCGGTCGACAGCTGCACCACGTCGGGGCGCAGCCGATCGTCGACCACCACGCCTGCCAGGCAGGCGCCGCGGTCGTTGAACACCCGCACCACGTCGCCATCGACAAGGCTACGCGCGGCGGCATCACATGGGTGCATCCGGATCGGTTCGCGCCCTTGCACTTTCGAGCTCGGGCTGGTCGCACCGATATCCAGCTGGCTGTGCAGCCGTGTCGCCGGTTGGTTGGCCAGTAAGTGCAGCGGATAGCGCGCCGCGCGCGGGCCGCCGAGCCATTCGGTCGGCTCGTACCACTTCGGGTGACCGGCGCAGTCGTCGTAGCGGAACCCGTCGATGTCCTCAGAGAAGATCTCGATGCGGCCGCTGGGTGTGTTCAGGCGGTGGCTTTCCGGATCGTCCCGAAAGTCGGCCAGCAGCGTGAGTCCGTCTTCGGTCGGCAGCCGCAATCGGCCCTGGCGCCAGAACTCGTCGAACGTCGGCACCGCGAAATCCAGTTCGGCGGCCCACTTGTCGTACAGGTGCGCGAGCCACTGCCGTGCGGTTCGGCCTTCGGTGAACTGATCTCCGAACCCGAGCACCTCGGCCAGTTCTGTAAATGTCGTGTAGTCGTCGCGGGATTGCGCGTATGGCTCGGCGAGCTTCGGCATGGCCATCAGCAGGGGGTCGTTGCGGGAACCCGAGTAGTCGTCGCGCTCGAACGCGGTGGTCGACGGCACGACGATGTCGGCATGCTTGGCCATCGCGGTCCAGTACGGGTCGTGCACGACGACCGTGTCGACGCGGCGCAGCGCCCGCCGCAGCCGCGAAATGTTCTGGTGATGGTGGAACGGGTTGCCGCCCGCCCAGTACACCAATTTGATGTCCGGGTACGTCAGCCGCAGCCCGTTGTAGTCGAACGGCTCGCCGGGATGCAGCAGCATGTCGGTGATCGCCGCGACGGGGATGAACGTCTGCACCCGGTTGGCGCCCTGCGGCAGCGCCGGCAACCTGCACCTCAGCGGTGGCATCCCGAGCTCGTGCTGCGAGCCGTAGCCGTGACCGAAACCGGCTCCGGGAAGACCGATCTGGCCCAGCATCGCCGCCAGCGTGAGGCCCATCCACGGCGCCTGCTCGCCGTGCCGGGTCCGCTGCAGCGACCAGCTGACGGTGACCATGGTGCGTGCGGCCGCCATCCGCCGCGCCAGCGCGGTGAGCCGCTCAGCGGGGACGCCGCAGATTGCCGATGCCCACTGCGGCGACTTGGGCACACCGTCATCAATACCAAGCAGGTAGCGCTCGAACCGTTCATAGCCGGTGCAGTAGGTGCTCAAGAAGTCGCGGTCGGCCAGCGATTCGGTGGCCAGGACATGGGCGAGCGCCAGCATGATCGACACGTCGGTGCCCGGCACCGGCGCGTGCCACTCACAGTCGCCGTCGACGTCGTCGCGCAGCGGCGAGAACGACACGATCTGCCCGCCCCGCTCGCGGAACCGCCGCAACGCGTCGCGGGCCGGATGGCCGGTGGTGCCGCCGGGATCGACCGCCGTGTTCTTCAGCCCGACACCGCCGAAGCACACCAACAGGTCGGTGTGCTCGACGATGACGTCCCACTCGGTCGAACGCGTGAACAAGTCGTCGTGGGTGCCGACCACCCTCGGCATGATCACTCCCGTGGCGCCGAGGCTATAAGAGTGTCGCGAAAAAGTATATCCGCCAAGCATTTTGAGGAATCGGTGCACCTGGCTCTGTGCGTGGTGGAACCGGCCGGCGCTGGCCCAGCCATACGAGCCGCCGTAGATCGCCTCGTTGCCGCAGGTGTCGACGACGCGCCGCAGCTCGCCCGCCAGGAGCTCGGTGAGTTCGTCCCACGACACGGCGACGAACTCATCGGCGCCGCGCCGCGTGCTCGGCCCCGGCCCGTCACGTAGCCAGCCGCGCCGCACAGCCGGACCGGCGATACGCGAGCGATGCCGGATCGATCCGGGGAGATTGCCGAGCAGCGGCGACGGATCGCCATCGCCGGCCAGCGGTGCAACGGAAGCGATGTCGCCGGACTCCACGTCGGCGCTGAACGCGCCCCAATGGGTGAGGCTCGTCGGCGCGTGGGGCATGGGGCGAGTTTAGGGCCGGCCCGCGACGTTCTCCGGTCGGCGACACCCTCCGCACCGCCCAACCATCCGGTTGGGTGGGTAACTTGGGCGGTAACAGCCCGTACCAGTTCATGGAGGTCAGCCATGGGCAGCGTCGTCAAATACGACCGCACCCTCTTCGAGCCCGAGCACGATCTGTTCCGCGAGTCGTATCGCGCGTTCCTGGATCGGCACGTCGCGCCGTATCACGAGCAGTGGGAGCAGGAGAAGATCGTCGACCGCGGTGTCTGGCTGGAGGCCGGCAAGCAGGGCTTTCTCGGTATGGCGGTGCCGGAGGAGTACGGCGGTGGCGGTAATCCCGACTTCCGATACAACGTGATCATCAACGAGGAGACCGTTGCGGGGCGCTACAGCGGGATCGGCTTCGGTCTGCACAACGATGTCGTTCTGCCATATCTGCTGCGGCTGGCCAATGAGGAGCAGAAGCAGCGCTGGCTGCCGCAGTTCTGCACCGGGGAATCCATCACCGCGATCGCAATGACCGAGCCGGGCACGGGCAGCGACCTGCAGGGCATCAAGACCCGGGCCGTCAAGGAGGGCGACCACTACCTGCTCAATGGCGCGAAGACGTTCATCACCAACGGCGTCAATGCCGACCTGGTGATCGTGGTGGCGCAGACCGATCCGGACAACGGCGCGATGGGCTTCTCATTGCTGGTCGTCGAGCGCGGCATGGAAGGTTTCGAGCGCGCCCGCAAGCTCGACAAGATCGGCCTCGACGCCCAGGACACCGCCGAGCTGTCATTCACCGACGTCAAAGTCCCCGCCGAAAACCTGCTCGGCGAGGAGGGTTCGGGTTTCATCTATCTGATGCAGAATTTGCCGCAGGAGCGTATCGGCATCGCGGTGATGGCGGCCGCAGCGATGGAGAACGTGCTCGAAGGGACCCTGCAATACACCAAGGAGCGCAAGGCATTCGGCCGCCCGATCGGTAGCCAGCAGAACAGCCGGTTCCTGCTGGCCGAGCTGTCGACGGAGGCCACCGTGGTGCGGATGATGGTCGACGAGTTCCTGAAGCTGCATCTCGAGGAGAAACTCACCGCCGAGCAGGCCGCGATGGCGAAGTGGTACTCGACCGAGAAGCAGGTCTATTTGATCGACCGCTGCCTGCAGTTGCACGGCGGCTACGGCTATATGCGCGAGTATCCGGTCGCGCGGGCGTATCTCGACGCGCGCGTCCAGACCATTTATGGCGGCACGACCGAGATCATGAAGGAGATCATCGGCCGCAGCATGGGCGTCTAACTCCGACTACAGCTCGATCTGGCCGCGGTCGCACGGCAAAGCAGGCGGCACGCCCGAGACCAAGGGCAACGCGGGTGCGGCGCCAGCACGGGTTCTGCCGGCAACCCGGGCGCCGATTTCTGAACCGCAGGGGCGCGCTCACTCGCGTCAACGCGGCGGCGCGCCGTGCCCGAGGTTGCGCCGTATCGCCGACCTGCCTTGGTTATCGTCGTTTGACATAGTCACGAACGCGATACTCCAGGTGGCTAGTTTGGATGACGAAACGGGGCATGGTGCAAAGCGGGCTGATCGCGCGTACGACAATCGGCCTGTTGAGTGCGGCGATGCTCATCCTTTTCGCCCCCGCCGCGGTGGCCACCCCGGATTCCGACGCCGACGCGGCGATCAGCGCGGCTTGGGACGCAGGCGGCGGCGCTACCGGTCCGCTCGGGCCCAAGGACGGCGGGGTCTACCCGATAGGTGAGGGGTTCGGCCAGAACTTCGCCGGCGGCAAGATCTTCTTCACCCCCGCCACCGGTGCCCACATCATGACCGGCCTGATCTTGGCGAAATACGAGTCGCTTGGCGGGCCGGCCGACAGTGACCTCGGATTTCCCACCATTGACGAGGGGGCCGGGCGCGCTCCGGATAGCCGCAACACCACGTTCAGCGCCGCTGACAAGCCCGTCATCTTCTTCACCCCCGACACGGGCGCCCGGGTGGTTCGCGGCCCCATCAACGCCGCGTGGGACAAACTCGGCGGCTCGTCGGGAGCGCTCGGGGTGCCTGCCGAGGACGAGACGTACCACGGCGCCGTTGTCACGCAGAAGTTCACCGGTGGCGAGCTGTCGTACGACACGAAGGCCAAGGCGTTCACCACGGTCCCACCCGATCTGGCGGGGCAGCTGTCGGGCCTCGACATACCGGACGACCCGACGTCGGCCATCAACGCGTCCCGGCGCGCGGCCGGGGGAGCGCTGGGCCCGCTCGGTGCCGCGCAGGGGCGGCCGTATCCGATCGGGAGCGACGGCCTCGGGCAGAACTTCGCAGGCGGCAAGATCTTCTACAGCCCGGACACGGGCGCGAACGTCGTCACCGGCCAGGTGCTCGCCAAGTACGAGAGCGTTGGTGGTCCCGGCGGCGATCTGGGCTTCCCGACGACTAGCGAGGTCGACGGCGGCCTCGCCGGCGAGAGCCGGATGAGTAGCTTTGCCGCCGACGACAAGCCGGTCATCTTCTGGACGCCCGATTTCGGCGCCGTCATTGTGCGCGGTGCGATGAACGCCGCGTGGCAGAAGCTGGGCGGTGCGACGGGTACGCTCGGTGCGCCGATGGCTGATCAGTCCGAGAGCGGGGACGTCATCAGCCAACGCTTCAGCGGCGGCGTGATCTCCTGGGACCGGGACAAGAACACCTTCAGCTCCGAGCCGCCGAACCTCGCTTCCCAACTGTCCGGCCTGCAGGTTCCTGGACACGAGCAGCCCAAGGCGTCCAGCAACCCACAGGCCTCGAATACCAACGGCGAGAAGTGGTTTGCATGGACCTGGTGGTGGCTTCTCGCGATCGTTCCTGTCGTGGTGCTCGCCGGGCTGGTGGCCTTTGCGTCGCTGCGCAACCGTCGCCGCGGAACGGACGACCTGCTCGGGGCCGACGACGCGGGGTCGGCGTTCGGCACGCCGCCCGGCTACGGCACGGCGAGCACCGAGCACGAGCCTGCCGATGACCATGCCGCCGAGCTCGTCGCCGGTCGTTACGCGCGGGAGGGCCTGGGATCGCCGCCCTCTGCATCTGCGGGCCGTGACTATCCGCAGGCATCGGTGAGCCTGTGGAGTTCGCCCGACCACGTCCACGAAGCGGACACGTCGCAGGAACCCATTGCGGTGCAACAGGATCAGGCCGATGAGGCAGAAGACCCCGACAAGGTCGATACGACGCCCACGCGTATCGAATACGACCCGCTGACCGACACCGGACGCCACGCCCGGATTGAGATCGACGAACCCGCTCAGAACGGCACAGCGTTGCACCTGCCGCTCGACGACCCGAGCCAGGCGCCGGAGGGCTATCCGATCAAGGCGGACATCAAGTCTGGGCTGTACTGGGCGCCAGAGAGTTCCCTCTACGACGACGCGCGCGCCGAAATCTGGTTCGCCAGTGAAGAAATCGCTCGCACCAACGGGTTCGTGCGGGCAGACTAGCCGAACGCCTGGACGTCAGAGCGTCGCCGGGGCTGCGCGAGGAATTGCCGCTAGATCTTGCGGATGACCGTGACGACCTTGCCGAGCACCGCGGCGTCGTTGCCGGGGATCGGATCGAACGCCGGGTTGTGCGGCATCAGCCACACCTGACCGCGAGTCCGCTTGAACGTTTTCACGGTGGCTTCGCCTTCGATCATGGCCGCCACAATGTCGCCGTTGTCGGCAACGTTCTGCTGACGAATGACCACCCAGTCGCCGTCACAGATGGCCGCGTCGACCATCGAGTCGCCGACCACCTTCAGCAGGAACAGCGACCCTTCACCAACGAGCTCGCGTGGCAGCGGGAAGACGTCCTCGACGGCCTCCTCGGCCAGGATCGGCCCGCCGGCGGCGA
>JAVRPG010000012.1:0-3321 GCA_032162325.1 Mycobacterium sp.
ACGTGCATCCGCTCCCGCACCTGGTCGCGGTCGACCATCAAACAGCCGAACGCCGCCACCACGAACAGCGTCAGAAACCCGTCGAGCAGGGCGGTGCGCGACGCGACGAAGCTGACTCCGTCGGCGACCAACAGCAGCCCGGCGATCCCGCCGACCAACGTCGACCGGCTGATCCGCCGCCCGATCCGCACGACCAACAGCACGAGAATGACGCCGCACACCGCTCCGGAGAACCGCCAGCCCAGCCCGTTGTAGCCGATCAGCGCCTCACCGATCGCGATCAGCTGCTTGCCGACCGGCGGGTGCACCACCAGCCCGTAGCCCGGGTTGTCCTCCACGCCGTGGTTGTGCAGCACCTGCCACGCCTGCGGCGCGTAGTGCTTCTCGTCGAAGATCGGCGTGCCCGCGTCAGTCGGCGAGCCCAGGTTCAGGAAACGCGTCAACGCAGCCAGCGCCGTGACGACGGCGGTCATCGCCCAGCCCTGCAGCCGGTCGACCGGCCCGAAGTCGGCGACCGGCACCAGGGGCGCGGGGCTGATGACGGGGACCGCGCGCCCCTTGGCAACGAGTTCATCTGGCGGGGCGGTCACGGTGCGATCGTAGGCTGTCCGGCATGACCACCGGCCGACTGCTCATCGGCGCCACGCCGCTGGGTCAGCCGTCGGACGCATCCGCGCGGCTGGTCAAGGCTCTGGCGAGCGCCGACGTGATCGCCGCCGAGGACACCCGCCGGATCCGCACCCTGGCGCAGGCGCTCGACGTCAAACCCGCAGGCAAGGTGATCAGCCTGTTCGACCAGAACGAGGCGTCGCGGGTGCCCGCGCTGGTCGACCAGATTCAGGCAGGAGCCACCGTCCTGCTGGTCAGCGACGCCGGCATGCCGCTGATCAGCGATCCCGGATACCGGCTGGTGGCGGCCTGCATCGAGGCCGGGGCACCGGTGCATTGCCTGCCGGGCCCGTCGGCGGTGACGACGGCGCTGGCGGTGTCCGGCCTGCCGGTGGAGAGGTTCTGCTTCGAGGGGTTCGCGCCGCGAAAGAAATCCGCCCGGGTGTCATGGCTGCAGACCCTGGCCGGGGAGCCACGCACGTGCGTGTTCTTCGAGTCACCGCGGCGGCTGGCGGCCTGCCTGCGGGACGCCGTGGACCAACTCGGGGCCGAGCGTCGCGCGGTCGTGTGCCGGGAGTTGACGAAGACGCATGAGGAGATCCTTCGGGGGTCGCTCGCCGAGCTGGCCGCCTGGGCGGTCGACGGGGTGCTGGGCGAGATCACGGTCGTGCTGTCGGGTGCGACGCCGTCGGCCGACCTCGACACGTTGGTGGCCGAAGTCAACGCGCTCGTCGACACCGGCGCAGGGGTGAAGGACGCCTGCGCGCAGGTCGTCGCGGCGAATCCAGGCTCGCCCTCACGGCGCCAGCTTTACGATGCGGTTCTGCGTTCACGGCGCTGAGGGGGTTCGCGATGGCACTGCCCGCGCTCGTGCTCGTGCACGGCGGGGCGCACGCCGCGGACTGCTGGGACCACACCGTCGACGAGCTGCATCGGCAGGCGCCGGAGTTGTCCGTGCTCGCTGTCGATCTGCCCGGCCGGGCCGGGAAGCCCGGTGAGCTCGCGGCGCTCTCGATCGGCGACTGCGTCGAGTCGGTGGTGGCCGACATCGAAGACGCTGGGCTGCGCGACGTCGTGATCTGCGGGCACTCCATGGCGGGCGTGATCGTCCCCAGCGTGGTGACCAAGCTCGGCTCGTCGCGGGTGCGGGAGATGATCCTGGCCGCCGCCTTTGTACCGCCGCAGGACACCTCGGTCCTCGATACCCTTGGCGGACCACTCGGTTGGTATGCCCGACGTGCGGCCGCGGCCAGGCAGGTCCCAGTCGAAATGCCCCGCTTCGCAGCGCGATTGGCGTTCTGCAACGGCATGACGCGCCGACAACGCCGGTTCCTTCTGCCGCGAATCTGCGGGGAGTCAGTCCGCTTGGTGACCGAGAAGGTCGATCGCGACCAACTGCCCGATGACATCGAACGGACGTGGATCCTGACGCTGCGCGACCATTCGTTGTCGGTGCGAACGCAAAGAAAGAGCATCGACTTGATCGGCGGTGTGCAGACGCTCTTTCCGGTCGACACCTGCCACGACTTGATGGTCAGCGAGCCGAAACGGCTGGCCGAGATACTCGTCGAGCGCTGCCGCCAGAGGTCGAAAGGGACGACATGACACTGGCGGCGTTGGTGCTTGTTCACGGTGGTGCTCACGCTGGCGACTGCTGGGATCTGACCGTCGACGAAATCTACCGCCTGGCACCGGAATTGACGGTGTTGGCTGTCGACCTGCCGGGCCGGCGCAATAAGCCGGGTGATCTGTGGACGCTGAACATCGCCGACTGGGTGAACTCCGTCGTTGCCGACATCGAGGACGCACAACTGAACGATGTTGTCATCGTTGGCCATTCGATGGCCGGACTCACGGTGCCCGGCGTCGTGGCCAAGCTCGGTGCGCCGCGCGTCCGCGAGCTGATTCTCGCGGCGGCATGCATTCCCCCAGAAGGCGCGGCGATGGTGGACGCGCTGTCGGGGCCGCTTGCACTGGGCGCCCGCTGGAGTGCGAAGAAGGGGGCACCGTACGAGTGGCCGCCCTTGGTGCCGAGTTTCGTTTTCCTCAACGGTGTCCCGCGCGCACGACGCCGATTCATGGCTCGCCGGTTGTATCCGGAGTCCTCGCGCATCACGGTAGAGAAGGTGTCTCGGCGTGGCTTGCCCCACGATGTGCCGCGTACCTGGATTCTCACGCTGCGTGATCGCACTCATTCAGAAAAGGAGCAGCGCGAGAGCATCGAAGCGCTCGGTGGCGTTCAGACTGTGATCCCGCTAGACACCTGCCACGGACTGATGGTCAGCGAGCCGGAACGGCTGGCGGAGATACTTGTTGAGCGCTGTCGGCGATATCAATGATCGGTGCGGCCTTGTGCAGGCGCGTCCCACTCGCGGTCGGGGTCCAAGTCGGCCGTGATACCGCCGCCGACGCCAAGAACCGCGTTGCCGGAGGCGTCGAGCTCCACGGTCCGGATCGCCACGTTCAGTTCACAACCAGCGACAGGTGACGCCAAACCTACTGTGCCGCAATACACTCCGCGTCGATGCGGCTCCCAGCCACGCAACAACTGACGGGCCCGCATCTTCGGCGTGCCCGTCACCGACGCGGGCGGGAACGCCGCATCCAAACGGAGGCCATCGGCAAGGTGACCGTCCCCGTGATCGCAACCCGGCCCAGGTCATTGCGGACCAGGTCGACGATCATGATGTTCTCCGCGACATCCTTGACCGA
>JAVRPG010000013.1:0-6428 GCA_032162325.1 Mycobacterium sp.
GATGGGCGGTGAGGTCCGGGTCGAGCCCGTTCAGCTGCGAGGAAAGGCCGACGACGTCGACACGGAGGTGAGCGACGTCTCCGCCGCACCCACGGCGCCGTCCGCGTTCACCTTCGTCCAGGCCGCGACGGCTCAGGTCCGAGCGGGTGCCGAGACGCTGAAACGCTTTGTGGCATCGGGAAACATCGAGGCCACCCGGTTGGCGACCGTGCTGCGCACCGCGGCCGACGTGTACGACAAGGTCGACGAGCGCACGCGTTACGCGCTGGACCATGACCCGCCGCTGCCTGTGCCCAGCGACGCCGTTCCGGTGAACCCGATGCTGCCGCCCTCTCTAACGGCGGTCGAGGCGACGCCGGGGATGGAGGCAATGCCCGGCGGCGATACCGGTGGCTACCTGGACCTGAAGGCCGCGGCGCAGATCATTCACTCGGGCAATTCCGGTCCGATGCGCACATACGCCAGCGACGCGAAGAGTTTCGCGACCAGTCTGCGGACCGCCTCCGATCGATACTCACTCGGCGGCGTGATCTGGGATGGAACGGCCGCCGAGTCGGCGGGCGATTCCCTGCGTCAGCATAAGGACTGGTTGAACGAGATCGCCGAGCAGTACGACCGCCTGGCGGCCCAGGCCGAGGACATGGCGGACGCACAGGAAAAATGGGCGGCCGAGCATCCGACCGTTGCGGAGATCGAGCAAGTCGAGCAGGAGATGCAGCAAGCGATCCAAAACAAGGACCGTGTCGCACTGCACGTCGCACAGGACAAGTACGCGAAGTTGTTCGCCAAGTCCGAAGAAGTCCTCGTCGGCTACAGCGCCGAGGTAACGGGCAAGGGACTGCTGGGAGTTCCGAAGCCGCCTCAGGGCGCGGCGCCGTTCAAACCGGTTTCGGGCAACGGAGATCCGCGAAAGCCCGGTCAGCCACAGCAGCCGGGTCCCACCAGAGACCGTGCCCCTCAACAGCCCGGTGCGGGCAGCGGCGGCGGCGCTCCCCAGCAACCCACCGGAGCTCCTTCGCCGACGGCCCAGCCTGCGGGGCAGCAGGCGGCGGGGCAGCAGGCGGCCGGGGGTTCGCCTTCGGGAGGCGGTGCTCCCTCGGGCGGCGGCGCCCCTTCCGGCGGCGGAGCTCCATCGGGCGGCATGCCCGGCGGATTGCCGGGTGGAGGTCCGTCGACTGGCACCCCCAAGCTTCCGACGGATCCGAGCCTGCGGCCCGCCGCACTTGGCGGCGGTGGAGCAGGCGCGGGCGGTGTCGGCGGCGCACCGTCGATGCCGTTGTCGGCCGCGGTGGGCGCCGAAACCGTGGCGCCGGCGGCGCCTACCCATGCCGCCTCCGCCGGGCCCGCGGCAACGTCGACGGGAGGCGCCGCGGGTGGTGCCATGGGCGGCGGCATGGCGCCGATGGGTCATGGCGCCGGGCACAACCAGGGCAAGGAGAAACGGCGCGACCCGAATCTTTCGCCCGACGAAGAGCTCTACACCGAGGACCGCCCGTGGACCGAGGCAGTCATCGGCAACCGCAGGCGCAGAGACGTGCAGGACGGCAAGGAATCCACGTGACCGACGAGATGCACCCGCAAGTCGCTGCGGTACTGAAGCAGGCGCAGCGCTTGCAGTCGATCGTGGATGAGCAGCTGCACAAAATGAGCAGCGAAACATTCACCGCTACCGATGAATCCGAGACGGTTGAGGTGACGCTGAACGGCCATCACTACCTGACCGCAGCGTTCATCTCCGATGGCCTGCTGCGGCTCGGCGCGCGCACCGTGGAGCAGCGCATCAACGAAGCCTTGCAGAACGCAGCCGCGGCCGCGACCCAGTCCATCGAGGCCGACAGGGAACGGATCGACGCGGCGGTCACGGAGATCACTGCCGGCCTGCAAGGCCCAGATCCAATGTGACGGCAACCATCTCGCTGGTGGCGGGGTCGCAGCCCGATGGCCTGATCGCCGCCGCCGCCCGGTTGGGGCTTCGATCGCATCGCTCGAGGCGCAGCGAGAGGCGTTGGCGCAGTTGGTCTCTGGTTGGCAAGGCGTAGGCCGGGTTGCCTTGCATACCCCGGGTCGATGCGGTTCGTGTACACAAGGCCGCTGGTGGCCAGTTTGACCCGCTCGGCAAGGCACCGGGCGGGTCGATGAACACTCGCAGCTGGAAGGGTCGCTAGCGGCTCGTTTGGCTGTTGGAATATGCTATTGAACTGCGGTGTTGTGTTTTTTGGGTTTAGGGTGGAGGATTTGGCCCATGGAGACGATGCTGAAGACGGGTGAGGTCGCGCGGTTGCTTGGCGTTTCACGCCAGCATGTCGCTGATCTGTGCGACCGCGGCAAGATCGAGCACGTTCGCGTCGGCACTCATCGCCGTGTCCGACGCAGCGAAGTTGATCGCCTTATTGGCCAGCGGATGACGCGCGAAGAAGAGAAGTCGTTGCGGCTGCATCAGGCCTTGCTGGCACTAATGCTCACTGAACCGGCTGCTGTCATTGCGAAGGCTCGTGACAACCTTGACCGTTGGACCGGCATGCATCGTCCAGACGGAATGACGGCGCGGTACTTCGAAGAGTGGAAGCGAGTGCTCGACCACGGCCTAGACGCGACTGTGGAGGTCATGATCAGTCCCTCACAGGAGGCCCGGGAGCTGCGCCAAAACTCCCCGTTTGCCGGCATATTGCCCGAGGAAACTAGGCTTCGAGTGCTGCGGACCTTTAAGGACCACTGGAGTCGGGAGCACGAGCAGGTCCTCGCAGCGTGACCAGGCTGCAACTCGCACATCTGCTCCGTTCGGCATGCGTAATCGCGCACGATGCGGATGTGCTTGTGATCGGCTCGCAGTCGATTCTGGGCTCATTTGATGAGGAGGACTTACCTCCGGAAGCGACAGCCTCCCAGGAGGCCGACATCGCGTTCCTTAACGATCCGGCGAGAACCAAAGCGGATGATGTCGAGGGTGCCATTGGCGAGATGTCGACGTTTCACGAAGAGAACGGCATTTACGCCGAGGGCGTCCACATCGACACGGTCGTCCTGCCTGATGGTTGGCAGAACCGGCTCGTAAGTTGGGAGCTCCGGTCCTCAGAGCCCGCGAAACCACGCTTTCTGGAACCGCACGACCTTGCGGTCTCGAAGCTCGCTGCGGGGCGGCCCAAGGACCATGACTTCGTCTTGGCGCTGATTTGGGGAGGGCTTCTAGATGTCGCCGTCCTTCGGAAGCGTGCATCCATGCTTCCGGCGGGGACTGATCGACGCGTCGGCGAGCGCATTGAAGCGTGGCTGAACTACTACGGCGCTGGCAAACGTATCCAATAACGTTGACGCCAAGTGCGCCGATTCCTAGCACAGCGGCAGCGGCGGCAGCCAGCGACGCGGCTGCCTGCAAGCTCCCCAGTCCCTCGGCCGCCCGACCGAAAGATGTTGCCGCGCTCTGCAACACGGGCGGGTTGACCTTCAGTGTTCCGCCGCTCATCGTCACATCCCGCCTAGAACCGCAGATTCCGCAAGACGTCGTAGACGCTGGCGATCCACAGCAGCAAGGGAATGACGGCGGCTATCGCTGCGCCGTCCGCCAGTTCGAGGATCCGCTTCGTCACAGGAGACACCCGCCGCACACCTTCGGTTGCGCCGACGGTGATAAGTGCGACGATCGCGACAGCGGTGTAGATGCTCAGCACCAGCCAGGCATTGTGTGGGTACCAAAGGCACAGTCTGACGAGCACACCGGTCGGCACGATGACGGTGGCGGCCAGAAGAGCCCACGCGCACCATCGCTCCGCATACAGCCGGGACCGGAAGCCGCAGATGACCACGACCAGGCCGGCGACGATCAGGCTGTGGATGAAGAAATGTCCTTGCACGACAACCGCAATCGCGCCTGCCGACAAGACCAGCGCGCCCGCGGTCACGAATCCGACCAACAGCCGCGTGGCCAGCTGGCTGCGCTCATGCAGCCGGGCAGCCGAGTCAGGAACGGACGCGATGATCGCCTGCCACGTCGGCGATTCCTCACCGTGGGCTTCGGAAGTTGCGACGGGGTCTAGCAATTCGTCGTTGGAGACCGTCTCGCCGGGCGCGGGGATCGGTGGTAGCGCGATCCGGGCAACCGCCACGGTCAGCTTGGCCGCGTTCGTCACGACGATCAGCCCGATGGCGATCGCGCCTGCCGGCACCCAGTACTGCCACCCGTAGCCGTACGCGATCGCCGCCGCGGTCCCCGCGATTGATGTGATCGCCATGAATGACGCGAGCTCCGCACGCTTACGGGGACCGCCCCGCGTCGCCAACGTCAACAACAAGACGACGGCGCCCGCGCCCGCGATCTGCGGTGCCCCCAACGACGCCACCCCGCGCGGTAACGGAACCGCCAGTGCCGCGGCCCCTGCCAGCACCGGCACGGCGGCGGCCAACAGGCTCTCCGCCATGTCGACGTTGCCGAAGCGATTCTTCGCCAGCAGTGTGCCGCCGAGCACCACCAGCCCGAGCACGCCGAGTGCCACCGGCCAGTACCAGCTGTGGCCGGTGCGTGACCACGCCACCAGCGACATCACCGTGATCGCCAGTGCCGCGACCGGAATGGCCAGGCCGACAAAGCGATTCAGCGCGGTGCGGTCGAACTCCGGCGACTCATCGAGGACGGCGATCGCATCGATCACATCCTCGACCAGTGGGCGGTAGCGCTCGGTCCTGCTGACCGACACGAGCGTCAGCAGCGAGCCGTCGACCACCCCTGCGTCGTCGAGCGATTCGTCAGCCTTGAGCGGCGGCGCGCCCGGCCGCGCGAACGCCCACGCACCCTGCGCCGAGAAGTCGAACCCCGCCAGCACGTCCTTGGGCGTGTCCTCCATGAGTTCGGCCAGCACCGACACGGTTTCGTCGATGTAGGTCTCGATCGGCGCCGACGCGGGCAACACCAGGTCGGTCATGCGCCGGCCGGTCAGGATCGTCACTCGTGTGGTGGACGGCCTGCCGGGCGTGACGCTTGACGTGGATGCTGCGGCGGCGGTGGAGGTCAACGACGTTCGAGCCTGTCGAAGTCGTCGGACAGCGCGGCCGCCAATTCGACGATCCGCCGCTGGAAGGTGCGGCTGAGCAGCTCGAGTTGGATCTCCGTACCGGCCGCGATGTGCTTGTCCCAGGGAAGGACGATGACGCGCCCCGGTGGGACGTGACGCTCGAACTGCTGTACCAGATCGGCGACGTCGATGTTCGGCTTACCCGTCACGACGTGGTTGATCACCACGCAGGAGCGGCCCAGCAGATCCTGATATCCGTTCTGCCGCAGCCAGTCCATCGTCACCGCTGCCTGCCGGGCACCGTCGATCGACGCGCTCGCGACGATCACCAGACCCGACACCGTCGACAGCACCCCGCGGGCGGCGGGCTGGAACAGCCCGGCCCCGCAGTCGGCCAGCACGAGGTTGTAGTAGCGCGACACGATGTTGGTCGCGCCGTTCCAGTCGTTGTCGTTGAATTCGCGGCGGGCCCCGCTGTATTCCTCGGAGGACAGGATCTCCAGGTTCGAGCCGTTCATGCTCGTGTACGCGCGAATGTCGTTGTAGCGGGCCAACTCTTTGTCGGCGAGCAGGTCCGAGACGGTGGCCGCGGACTGGCGCCCCGCACGGTCGGCGAGGTTGCCGCCGTCGGGATCGGCGTCCACCGCAAGGATCCGGTCACCGCGGACCTTGCTCAAGGCAGATCCCAGCGCGACGGTCACGGCGGTCTTACCGACACCGCCCTTGAGGCCGAAGACGCCAATCTGGTAGGAATCGCGGGCATTTCGGCGGATCCGGGTATTCAGATCCATCACGTACAGCTCATCGGGGGATAGCCCCAGGTTGATCCGGGTCAGTATGTACAGCATGTGGCGCCAGCCACGCTGCGACGGCATCTTGACCGCGGACTTGACCCCGACATGAGACAGCGCGTCGATGGCCCGGTGGTTTCCGATCGTCGCCGCAGACGTCGTCGCCGGCTGATTCGCCGACGATTGAGCCGTCCGCCAGGCACCGCTCGACTCGGACTGTGATTCGGCGAAATGCTGCGACGGAGCCGGCGCCGGTGCGGGCCGCGGCGGCGGTGTCGGGGCCGACCGCGGCTGCTCGAAACGCGCGCCGGCCGAGCCCGTGGACTGCGGCGCCCTCATCATCCCGTTTGGCTGGCGCTGCGGGCCGGCGGTCCGGGTCGGTGGCATCTGGGTGGTGACCTCGGTCTGGCGCGGCGGCGGTGCCGGCGCGGCTTGGGTCTTGGTTGGTGCGATGGGCATCGGGGGCGGCGTCACCTCGCTGCGCCCCGGCCCGCCAGTGGGCATCGGCGCCGCCGACCCGTGCGAGCCCGCGCCGCGATCTGATTCCTCATCGGCTGTCTGCACAACGTCTCCCGAGGAGTGGAAAAGCCGGTCATAGTCAGCCGACATGGGTACCTCTCATTACTGCTAATTC
>JAVRPG010000014.1:0-5794 GCA_032162325.1 Mycobacterium sp.
CTCGCCGTACTGGGACGGCGAGGACACCGGATACGCCTCCAACCGCGCGATGATGTTCCAGCAGCTGCCGACGGCCGGGCTGCCGTTCCACTTCTACACGTGGGCGGAGTGGGAAGGCTTCGTCTACGACCAGAAGAAGACCGGCATCATCGACCACATGAACGAGATCCGGTGGGACGTCCGGCCTTCGCCGCATCTGGGCACGATTGAGGTGCGAATCTTCGACGGCGTTTCCAACATTCGCGAGCTCAGCGCGCTCGTCGCGCTGACCCATTGCCTGATCGTCGACCTCGACCACCGCCTCGACGCAGGCGAGCGGCTGCCGACCATGCCGCCCTGGCATGTGCAGGAAAACAAATGGCGCGCAGCGCGTTACGGCCTCGACGCGGTGATCATCCTGGACGCCGACAGCAACGAGCGGCTGGTGACGGAGGATCTCGACGACCTGCTGAACCGGCTTGAACCGGTGGCGAAGTCGCTGCACTGCTCAGACGAACTGGCCCGCGTCTCCGACATCTACCGCTTGGGCGCGTCCTACCAACGCCAACGCAGGGTCGCCGAAGACAGCGACGGCGACCTGCGGGCGGTGGTCGACGCGCTGGTCGCAGAGCTGGAAGTCTGACGGTGGCCGTCACGCCGATGTTTCCGCTCGAGGTGGCGATGCTGCCCGGTGAGGAGCTGCCGCTGCGGATCTTCGAACCACGCTATACCGCACTGGTTTCGGATTGCCTGGTGACCGAGGACCCGGCATTCGGCGTGGTGCTGATCGCCGCTGGCCGTGAAGTCGGCGGCGGGGACACACGCAGTGACGTGGGTGCGCTCGCCCACATCACCGAGTGCGCCGATTTCGGTGACGGCCGCTATCGGCTCCGATGCGTGATGGGTGAGCGGATCCGGGTGCTCGAGTGGCACCCCGATGATCCCTACCCGCGGGCGGCGGTGGAGATTTGGCCCGACGAGCCCGGCGCGGCCGTCGACCTCGAGGCGATCCGTGATGTCGAGGACCGGATGGTCACGCTGTTCGAGCGGATCGCCGCCGCCCGCGGTGCTGAGGTGAACCGGCGCGACATCGTGGAGGGTGCCGACGAGTCGGGTGACCCCGCAATGTGGTTGTACGCGTTGGCTTCCAGGGTGCCGATGGGGCAGGCCGACCGGTATGCGGTGCTGTCGGCGCCCACCGTCGCCGCGCGGGTTGCGGCGCTTCGGGACGCCGTGGAGACCGTCACGGCGATGGTGGAGTTTCAGCTGTCGGACGGCTAACTGCTAACCGGTCAGGTGTGCCTCGACGAAAACCGTGCGGGGCGAAGCCTGGTCGACGTCCCCCGGCTCGCGGCGGCCGTACCGCGTCATCAACTCGGCCGCGTCGACCGCCGTCACGTCCCAGCAGTGTTCGGTCAGCCAGGCCGCTACGTCGGTCCGCTCTTCGATGAACCACAGATCCTGGGTATCGGGAACACCGTCGTCATCGGTCGCGCCCGCCTCTTCTCGCAACTGGCGCAACTTCTCGCGGCGGCTGGCCAGATAGTCGGGGTCGAAGAAGTCGGCACCGAAGGACTCCACCCCGATGCGGCTGTCTCGGGCACTGTGCAGATGGATGCGCTCGAACAGCAGGTTCTGCGCGTCGGCAGGCAGATACGGCAGCAACCCTTCGGCCGCCCACGCGGTCGGTTCGCTCGGGTCGAAGCCCGCGTCGCGCAAGGCTTTCGGCCAATCCTGTCGCAGGTCGACAGGCACCGCGACGTATCGCGAGACCGCGGGCCTGGCGTCGTGCCCGGCGAGCGTCTGCGTCTTGAACTCCAACACCTGTGGCTGATCGATCTCGTACACCACGCTGTCGTCAACCCACGGCAGCCGCCACGCCCGCGCGTCCAGTCCGGCGGCGAGGATGACCGCCTGCTCGATGCCGCTGGCTCCCGCGGCGATGAAGAATTCGTCGAACCACTTGGTGCGTGAGGCGGCATACGCGGAAATGGTCCGAATTCGCTCGACCATGTACGGCGGCGGTTGTCGCCACCCGCGCTCGGTGGCGGCGTCGAGGAACAGCTGCGCGTACGGGTCGGTGAACAGAGGGCATTCACGCGTCGTCTCTTCGGCGCGTGCCATCGCCACACCGAACGCGGTCTGGCCGACCCCTTCGGTGATGTCCCAGGTGTCGTCGTCAGTTCTTGCCATTGTTACCGGTTTCCCCGTTCTCCGCGAACTCACGCATTTCATCCTTGGTCAGCAGGTCATCGCGAATGTTCTGCTCCCGGTAGGCCAGTTGACCGACACGGTTGGCCACGACCGGAGCCGTGATCAAAGTGAACAGGCCGGTGAGGATGACCATGCCGACGTCGACGTTGCCGCGCAGCCGGATCGCCGCGCCGGCCAGCACCAGCAGCAACCCCAGCACCTGCGGCTTGGCTACAGCATGCATCCGTGTTAGGGCGTCGGGGAAGCGGACCACACCGATCGCGGCGGTCAGCGCGAGCGTCGAGCCGCCGAGCACCAGCACGGCCGTGACGATGTCTGTTGCGCTCATCACAATCTCCGTCGGTCGTACGGCTTGTCGGTATCGGGCACGCGGAACCGCGCGACGCTGACCGAGCCGACGAAACTGATCAGCGCCAGCGCCGTCATGCTGTAGGTCACCGTGGTGTCCAGGCTGTACGCGGCCCACGTGCCGATCGCGCACATCATCACCGCCACCAACGCATCAACGGCGACGAGCCGGTCCAGTGTGCTTGGCCCGGCGAGCAACCGGAACATGGTGACAACAGCGGCGGCCGTGAGCATGACCGCGGCGATTACCCATACGATTGTCACGCGCTCCCCCTTTCCGTCGACGGTCGCCAGTGATCCTCGCGCTCGAACGACGCCACCAGTAGCCGCTCGATCTGGGAAACCTGGCGGTAGAACCGCTTGACGGCCCGATCGGATCCGACGTCGAGGACGTGGACGTAGATCATCCGCCGGGCTTGGTCGATCTCCAGCACGATTGACCCCGGGGTCAGAGTGACGATGTTCACGGCCAGGGCGAGCACCAGATCCGACTTGATCGCCAAGTGCGCGCGCAGCACCGCGCTCAGTGGCGGCGGTCCCGGCTTGATCGCCAGCCACGCCACCTGCAGTGAGGACAGCGTCAGGTCGTATGCCACCACGGCGATCAGCCGCAGCAGCGAAACCGGATGTAGCCGGCCCTCCACCGGCACCGCCGGCAGCGGCAGCAGGACCGTGATCACCAACGCGATGGCCAGGCCAGAAACGATGTTGGCCGCAGAAACCATGCCCCACAACAGGATCCACACGAGCATCAGCCAGAACAACACCCATACCCGCAGTGCCACGCGCCTCATTTGCAGTCTGCTCTTCGCGCGAGCGCTCATCGCTGTCTGTCTCCCACCACGGCCGTGATGTACTGGCCGCGGTCGAGCACCTCGTCGGCGGCCCGCCCGGCGTACCCGAAGATCGGACCCGCCATCACCGTCAGCGTCAGGCCCACCGCGATG
The DNA here is from genome assembly GCA_032162325.1 of Mycobacterium sp. Lineage (GTDB taxonomy): Bacteria > Actinomycetota > Actinomycetes > Mycobacteriales > Mycobacteriaceae > Mycobacterium. Next base: position 3,489 of record JAVRPG010000014.1, read on the forward strand.
AGCGCGCCCGTCGGCACCACCATCCCTACCGGCATCCGCCCAACGTGGTCGCGGTCGACGAACTGGATGTCCTCCGGCTCGTCGAGGAGTACTGAAGGCGCCGCTCCGGAGAGGTGGCCCTCCGGGGCATCTTCCCGAGACCGCCAGAACGCCATTGTCCATATCCTGGCAACCACATACAGCGTCAACAGGCTGGTGAGGACGCCTCCGCCGACCAGCGTCCAGGCGAGTACCGAACCGTTCTGTGCGCCCGCCTCCAGCAGCGCCACCTTGCCGATGAATCCCGAAAATGGCGGAATGCCACCGAGATTGAGTGCCGGAACCACGAATACGAACGCCAGCAGCGGGCTCGCCGCGGCCAGTCCGCCCAGCCGCTGCATCGTCGACGCACCCGCCTGGCGTTCGATCAGGCCGACCACGAGGAACAGCGTCGTCTGCACCACGATGTGGTGCGCGACATAGTAGATCGCGCCCGACATGCCGAGCTGACTCGACAGCGCGATGCCGAACACCATGTAGCCGATGTGGCTGACGAGCGTGAACGACAGCAGACGTTTGATGTCGCTCTGCGCGATCGCGCCGAGAATGCCGACCAGCATGGTCAGCAGCGCCGCCACGAGCAGAAGAGGGTCGAGTCCTCCGGTGGGGAACAGCAGCGAGTGCGCCCGGATGATCGCGTACACACCGACTTTCGTCAGCAGGCCGGCGAATACCGCGGTGACCGGCGCGGGCGCGGTGGGGTAGGAGTCCGGCAGCCAGGTCGACAGCGGGAACACCGCGGCCTTGATGCCGAATGCGACCAGCAGCACCGCGAACAACGCGGTGCGGGTGCCTGCCGACACGCCGTCGAGCCGCACCGCCAGCTCGGCCATGTTCAGCGTCCCGGTCGCGGCGTAGATGAGCGCGATGCCGAACAGGAAGATCAGCGACGACACCGTCGAGACCATCACGTAGGCGATGCCCGCGCGCACGCGATCCTTGCTTGCGCCGATCGTCAGCAGCACGAAGCTCGCCGACAGCAGCACCTCGAAGCCGACGAAGAGGTTGAACAGGTCGCCGGCCAGGAACGCCGTGCACACACCGGCCGACAGCACAAGGTAGGTGGGCAGGAAGATCGACACCGGTTGGCGCTCGTCGCCGTCGCGGATGCCCTGCCCGATGGCGTAGAAGACCACGGCCAGCAACACGATTGACGACACCACGAGCATGAGCGCCGAAAGCCGGTCCACCACCAGCGTGATGCCCAGCGGTCCCATGCCGTGCTCCATCGGCCCCCAGCCGCCGACATGTAGCGCCAGCGTCCCATCGCGGTCGGCGAGGTACAGCAGCGCCGCGCAAACCGCGACCACCACGCACAGCGCGGCAAGGGTGATGGCTCGCTGCAGCCGTGGCCTGCGGCCTGCGAACAGGGTCAGCGCAGCGCCGAGCATCGGGATCAGCACCGGCAACGGCGTCAGGACCGATGCGGTGTTCATCTCGATCCCTCCAACCCGGGCAGCGCGTCCAGCTCGTCGGGCAGGTCTGTGTCGCGGGCCGGCTGGGGTTGCGGACGGTCCTCGTCGAGTGCGGAGGCCTTCTTCGCGGACAGCTGAGAAACCCGCGTGTCTTCCGGATCGTCGGTGACTTCCTCCTCCGTGGTGAGCCGGTATGACCGGTACGCCAGCGCAAGCACGAACGCCGCGATGCCCATGGTGATGACGATCGCCGTCAGGATCATGCCCTGCGCCAACGGATCTGCCGTGGTGGTCTCACCGTTGCTGGTACGGCCGCGGATCGGAGGGTTGCCCGAAGGGCCGCCGACGGTCAGGATCAACAGGTTGATTGCATTGCCGATGAGCAACAGCCCCAACAACATTCGGGTCAGATTGCGCTCGAGCAGCAGGTAGACGCCTGCGCTGATGAGGCCGCCGATCAGCACCAGGGGAACCAGGTAGGTGGTCATCGAGCCACCGCCGACTGTTGCTGGCTCATCTCCACATCGACGCGCGCGCCCAGGCTGCGCAGCACGTCGAGCACCAGGCCGACGACGATCAGGTACACGCCGAGGTCGAAGAACAACGCGGTGACGAACTTGACCGTGCCGAGTACGGGCACATCGATCTGGATCAACGCCGACGACAACACCGGTGCGCCCACCAGCAGCGAGGCCACCGCCGTTCCGGCGGACAGCGCGAGCCCCGCGCCGAGAATCTTTCCGGCATCCAATGGCAGCGTCTCGCCGAGTTCGTAACGTCCGCCGGCCAGGTAGCGCAGCACCAGCGCCAGCCCGGCGGTCAGCCCACCCGCGAAGCCGCCGCCGGGGGTGT
>JAVRPG010000015.1:0-6273 GCA_032162325.1 Mycobacterium sp.
GTGTCGACCAAAGGCTTCATCAGCATGTAGCCGGCGCTCGCCTCGCCGGCTCGCTTGTTTGCCATCTGCGGAACGTGCCCGCGCGGAGCGGGTTTCGCGATGGTGTTGAACGGGAACGCGTTCTCCCCGCCGGTGAACATCAGCCCCTCGTCGCCGGGCGGCTCCCAGCCCGGCTCGCCCCAGAACTCCGGCTTGAACGGGACGCCGCACTGCACCAGCCAGTCGAAGTGGTCGACGCTGCCCGCGCAGTAGTCGGCGATCCGGTTCTCGTCGGCGCCCGGCCCCATGGCGACGTTGAGGAATGCCGCCATGTTGTCGACGGAATCGTCGAAGCCGCAGGCCTGTTGCAGTCCGGTGCCGCCGCCGAGGTAGATGAACCCGCCCGCCATCGCGGCGGCCCCGCCCCAGCCGCCGGTTCGCTCGAGCACGAGGACGTCAGCGCCGGTTGCGGCGGCCTCGACCGCCGCGGCGGCACCCGCGATCCCGTACCCGGCGATGACGACGTCGGCGTCGTAGTCCCAGTTCGCTATCCTGTCAGCAGATATCGGGTGGACGTCAGCGCTTGTCGTCACGGCCGCATCACCACCGGCAGGTCGCCCGTCCACTGGTGGCCCCAGTAGCTGTCGGCGGTGATTTCCTCTGCGGTGTAATACGTTTCGTCGACCCGCATGCCGTCCGTGCCGAACTCGATGTCCCACCCGCCAGGTGCGCGCACGTAGAACGACACCATTTTGTCGTTGGTGTGCCGTCCGAGCGTCGAGGACAGCTGGAAGCCCTCAGCGTTCACCCGGTCCAGCGCCAGGCCGACCGCGTCGAGGCTGTCGACCTCGACCATGATGTGGACGAGCCCGGGTGCGCCGCCGCGGGCGGTCGGGCAGATGGCGAGGCTGTGATGGCGCTCATTGACGCCGAGGAACCTGATCCGCACCGGGCCGTATTCGGGGGGTGCAGGCACTCGCCACGCGCCGCGAGAGACAAAACCCAGCATGTCGGTGTAGAAATCGAACGCCGCGCTGGGACTCGTCGCAGGCAGCACGACATGCCCCAGACCCTGGGCGCCGGTGACGAATTGAGCGCCGAAGGGGGTCACCACCGGGCTGTGGTCAAGCAGCGCGCCGTGAAACACCTCGATGGTGGCACCGGTGGGGTCGGCGAACGTGATGGCCTCCTCGACGCGTCGTGCGTCGGCCTCCCGCTGCGAGAGCGGCTTGACGCCGACGCCCGCGGCCTGCAACGCCTCGGAAACCCGAAGCAGCGCAGGCCGGTCCCTGACCTCCCATCCGATGGTGACGACTTCGTCGGTGTCTCCGGGGGTCACGACTATGCGCGCGGCACGTTCGTCCATGCGGAGGTAGAGGGCGGATTCATCCGGGCCGCTACCGGCCGCGAAGCCGAGCACGTCGAAGGCGAAGGTGCGCCACCGGTCGATGTCGTTGGTCTGGACCTGGATGTAGCCGAGACTCTTGATGTCGCTCACTTGTGTCGTCCTCGTTCTTTCTCAGATCATCGCCGCCAACGGACCTTCCGGGTCGATGCCCAGCGAGCTGAGCGCCGAAGCGTGGAAGGTGGTGCCGGGCACATGGATCGCGTGGGCGAGGCCGACGTGTGCGTCTCGCCAGTAACGTTGCAGCGGTTTGTCCATCCGTACGGCGTTGCCCCCCGAGCGCGAGAAGATCTGGTCGACCGCCATCACGGCGCGCCACGCCGAACGCACCTGAGTACGGCGGCCTGCTGCCCGGTCGGCGAATGACACCTCGGTGCCTGAGTGCACGATCTCGTAGATCCGGTCGACGTTGGCGAGCAGTTCCTGGCGCGCCGCGTTGATGTCGGCGGCCGCTTCACCGATCGCATACATGACGTATGGATCGTCCTTGATCGCCGTCCCCGCGGCGCCGACGCGGTCGCGCTGATAGTCCAGGTGGGCTGCCAGCGCCCCCTCGGCGATCCCGATCACCGCCGAGGTGATGCCGAGCGGGAACATCGTCGACCATGGCATCAGATAGAGCGTCTCGGTCATCCCCGCCTTGCGCTGGGCGGTCCCGTCCATCACCTCGGTGGCATTCATCGTTCGGTACTCGGGCACGAACGCGTCGCGGACGATGATGTCCTTCGATCCGGTTCCCCTCAGGCCCACCACATTCCAGGAGTCCTCGACGATCTCGTAATCCTTGCGGGGCAAGATCATGTGGAGCATCTGAGGCGGCATCAGCGGTCTACCCTCAGCGTCACCGACCATGGCGCCCAAGAAGATCCAGTCGCACGCATCGGTTCCCGAGCTGAATTGCCAGCGGCCGTTGAAGATGTAGCCCCCGTCGACCGGTTTCGCCACACCCTGCGGGGCGTAGGGAGAGGCGACCCACGTGTCGGTATCGGTGCCCCAGATCTCTTCTGCGACCTTCGGGTCGGCGTAGGCGAGCTGGTAGGGGTGCACACCGACGACACCGTTTATCCATCCCGATGCCGGATCCAGTGACGCGACCGCCATTACCGTCTCGGCGAACTCGCGAGGATGCACCTCGAAGCCGTTGTACTGCTTGGGTTGCAGCAGTCTGATCGCGCCGACGGCCTTGAGTGCCTTGACCGTCTCGTCGGGCAGTTGGCCGAGCCGCTCCGCCTCCCCCGCCTGCTCGCGCAAGTGCTCGGCGATCGCCATCACCCTGTCGAGAACCCGGTCGGCCATGCTGTGTCCTATCTGTCGGCGCTAGGAGATGGTGGACCCGCCGAAGCCATCATGTCTCGCTGTCCCGATCAGCGGAACCGGAATCGCGTTCGCTAGCTATCGCGCAGCAGAAACGCCAGCACTACGGCTTCGAATGCCGCCTTGGCCTCGATCATCGCCCAATGCCCGCAGTTGGGAAACACGTGCAACTCGGCGTTGGGAATCGTGCGCATCGGGATCAGCGCCATGTCCAGCGGGCTGACCCGGTCGTCGCGTCCCCACGTCAGCAGCGTGGGTGCCTGCACCTTGTGCATCATCGCCCACGGCATCGGCGCGTCCGACGCCCGCATCGCTTTCATCATCTGACCGAAGGCGGCCTTGCCGTACATCCGCCGGGCGCTCTCCAGCGTCGGCGGATCTGTCGCCAACACCCACCGTTCCTCGATGAGTTCATCGGTCACCAGTGCCGGGTCGTAGACCATCGAGTGCAGCCAGTCGACGAGCCGCTGGCGAGTCGGATTCTCGGTGAACTCCTGCAGGAGCCTGATGCCTTCGCTCGGGCCGGGAGTGAAGATGTTCGTTCCGATCCCGCCGATCGTGACTAGGCGTCGAACCTTGGCCGGATGACGGATCGCGTAGTTGATGCCGACACCGCCACCCATCGAATTGCCGATGATGTCAACGGAGTCGAGCCCCAACAGTTCGACGAAGGTGACCAGAGCTCCGTGTGCGGTCACCATCGGGTGACCGCCGAAGCCGTCGCTGACGCCGAAACCGGGGAATTCCAAAATCAGGCAACGGAAATGCCGGGCGAAGGTGCCGAGGATGCCGCGGAAGTTCCTCCAGCCGGTGACACCGGGGCCGGAGCCGTGCAGGAGCAGCAGGGGAGCGCCCTCGCCTGCCTCGTGATAGCGCAGGACACCCGCGTCGGTAGAGATCTCACGAAGCGTGCCGTCGTACGTCAGTTCATCTGCCATCACCTGGCATCGTGACACACGGATTCCAGCGGCAATTCCGATCAGCGGGCGAGACTTGCTGCTCCATTTGAGATTCCACGACGAAGGGGCACCCCTTGTGGGGGTGCCCCTTGCGTTTTCGAGGGTCTACTTGACGTCGACGTAGACCGTCTTACCGGTGATCGTCGTTCCGAAGCTGTCACCGGGGGTTCCGGAATCGGTCCGGCTGTAGGTCTGGCCGGGCCGCACCGCGACGACGGCGGCCTGCTCCAACGGGGTCGTACCGACGCGGTTCACGATCACGTTGTAGCCGTCGGCCTGCAGCTGGTTGATGGTCTCCTGGGCGTTGCCCGGACCGGTCGGAGCGGCGCCCACCGGTGCGGCCAAGCCGAGAACGGCGGCGGTCACTCCGCCGGCAAGTACAGTGGCGAATCCGAGCTTCTTCATTGTGTGTGCCTTCTCTTCGTCTTCTTCTTCTTCTTTGGTTTCGAGTGGCCGCAGCTGACTGTTAAAACCACCGAGATCACCGCTTATTTCCATTGGCAGGATTTGATCGACGGTTGGCAGCCTTAAATCTGTAGACGCATGTGCGCACTCGGTGGCGACGCCATCGCCCTTGACTGGACATTTTTGCGACCAGCAGGTGTACGTGGTCGGCTTCGCCGTTGAACTCGACCAACTCGACATCGAGTTCCGCGCAGACGGCGTGCATGGTGTGTTCGCAGTAGGTGAGCATCACGTCGGTGAAGACCGGACGCCGGCATTTAGTCACGAACTCCGGATGCCGCGTGTAGCGGCGACACGCTGTGGCGGGCGCGGCGATAGGTCTGGGTTGTCAGTGGTCAGCCTTACCGTGTGGATGTGCAAATGCGTAATCGCTACCGCATCGAACCGAGAATCGCTGCTGAGCCGCCGCAGCCAGCCGGGCGTAAGCCGCGGTCGCGTAAGCGCCCGAAAGGCGCGCCCACGCACGTGCGGTCATGGCCGCTGCGCCCGAATCTGGCGCAGTGTCGGAAGACTCGGACGCGGTTTTTCACCGGCATTCGGGTGTATAACGCGGTGCTGGGTGAGTTCCTCGCGCGCAGCCGCGCGGTCAAGTCCGATCCGGCGTGGGAGGTCGCCCGCCAGATGCCACGTCGGACCCCGGCCGAGCGGACGGCCCGCGCCGCGGCGTTCGCCGCGGTGGAACAGGCACACGGGTTCAGTGTGGATGCGGCGCAGTCGTTCGCTTCCGCGTTGCGCAAGTCGTGGGTGCGGGAACACCTGCCGGCACAGGAGACCCAGAACCTGGGTGCCCGCGTGTTCGACGCGGTCAAGCGCTGGCATGTGGGCCGCACGGGCAGGCCCCGGTTCAAACCCGTGTCCCGTGGGTTGCATTCGCTTTCAGCCAAGGACGGCAACGGCGCGCTGCGCCCGTACGTCGATCGCACCGGCCGATTGGTCGGGCTGCAGTGGGGTGCCGGGTTCGTGATTCCGATTGCCGAGCCCGCCCAGTCGGGTCGGCGTGGTAAGGAGCAGCAGGTCGAGTTGGCCGAGATCGAAGCGCTGATCGCAGCGGGCAAGGTGTTGTCCACCCGGATTGTGCGCACGGTGATCGACGGCCGCGACACCTACCGCATGCAGCTGGTGTGCGACGGGCACCCGCCCCGACGTCACCCGGTCGGGGGCGGGCGGGTGTCATTTGATCTGGGTCCCAGTGAAATCGCTGTCGCTGTCGAGCGCAGCGACGGGACGTGGATTGGGTGGGAGCAGCCGTTGGCTGATCGGATCCGCTTGGACACCGCCAGGTTGCGGCGCGTGCAGCGGCATCTGGACCGCCAGCACCGCGCCGGTTCGCCGGGCTGTTTTCGTCCGGACGGCACTCACAAACCGGGTCCCTGCGACTGGCAGCGTTCCCGCAGCGCCGAACATACCAAGACGCGGGTGGCTGAGCTGCATCGCCGGCAGGCCGGGCACCGTACGACGCTGCATGGTGGGTTGGCCAACCGGCTGTTCGCCCACGGCGCCGATATCGCGTGCGAGAGGCTCGATTACCTCGCGTGGCAGAAGAACTTCCCGCGCAGTGTGCGGGACCGGGCACCGGGGATGCTCGTGGAGATGATCCGTCGCAAGGCTGAAAGCGCCGGCGGGGAACGTCTCTACGAGTACAACCCCATGACCACGGCCCTGTCCCAGACCTGCCTGTGCGGGAACCGCGAGAAAAAGCCGCTCTCCCAACGGGTCCACCGCTGTGGGTGCGGTATCACAGAGCATCGAGACCTGTTTTCCGCCTACCTCGGACTGCACGTTCGAGCCGACGCGGATGGTCTCGATCGGCTGGACCTGGAGGCAGCCAACACTGGCTGGCTCCACCGTCAGGACATTGACGGGTTGCCGAGGCCCAGCCGCACAGCATCACTCAACCGGCGAGGCCGCAGACACCCGCCCACGCGGAGGTCGGTGGCGCGCATCAAGGCCCGTAGGGCCGCGAAGCGACAGAGCCGGTCGGCGCGAACTTCCACCACCAACCGGCCTACGGCGCTGCTCGCATGAGCCGGCACACGCGGTGGAATCCCGGTCATTCATGGCCCGGAGGACGTCAATGGCATGATCATCCGATGGTTCGCCGTACCGAATCGCTGACCGTCCATCCACTGCCGGCAACCCCGTCGACCATGC
>JAVRPG010000016.1:0-4698 GCA_032162325.1 Mycobacterium sp.
GTGGTCTCCGGCAGGCCGGCCGCCAGCACCGCGGTGCGCGCGATGTCGCCGCCCTGGTCGCCGACCGGGGACACGACGCCGAGGATCATGTCGCTGATCAGGGTCTCGTCCAGGTCGGGGAACCGGCGACGGAGCTCGTCGACCAGGCCAACGACCAGGTTCAGCGGCTTCACCTCGTTCAGCGAGCCGTTGCGCTGCTTCCCGCGGGGCGTGCGGATGGCCTCGTAAATGAAGGCTTCTTCGGACATGAAGATATTTCCTGTTCAGGTGGGGTTATGGGAGCCTGCCCGCATGGGCGGTAGTCCTCTGATACGCAGCCTAACAGCCTCGGCCAACCTGTTGGTTGGGCGGCCTGATACCCCGCGAGCAGACGCATAAGCACCCCAACACGCCGCGAAACGGGAGCTTTTGCGTCTGTTCGGCAAGATAGCGACCATGACGGTGCGGCGCCTCGAGCCCTATGCGGTCACGATCTTCGCCGAGATGTCGGCGCTGGCCGCCCGCACCGGCGCGGTGAATCTCGGCCAGGGCTTCCCCGATGAGGACGGGCCGCCCGCGATGCTCAAGGTTGCCGAGAACGCTATCGCCGATGGCATCAACCAGTACCCGCCCGGCCTGGGCATAGCGCCGCTGCGTCAAGCGATCGCCGCGCAGCGCAAGCGCCACTTCGGCACCGACTACGACCCCGACACCGAGGTGCTGGTGACCGTCGGCGCCACCGAGGCGATCGCGTCGGCGGTGCTCGGGCTTGTCGAGCCCGGCTCCGAGGTGCTGTTGATCGAGCCGTTCTACGACTCGTACTCCCCCGTCATCGCGATGGCGGGCTGCGAGCGGCGCGCGGTGCCGCTGATCCAGAACGGCCGCGGCTTCAGGATCGACGTCGACGGGCTCCGCAATGCAGTCACACCGAAGACGAAGGCATTGATCGTCAACTCGCCGCACAACCCGACCGGCATGGTGGCCTCCGATAACGAACTGAAGGCGCTGGCCCAGCTCGCCGTGGATGCCGACCTGCTGGTGATCACGGACGAGGTTTACGAGCACCTGGTATTCGACGGGCGCCGCCACCTCCCGCTGGCCAACTACCCGGGAATGGCCGACCGCACCGTCACCATCTCCAGCGCGGCCAAGATGTTCAACTGCACCGGCTGGAAGATCGGATGGGCGTGCGGCGCACCAGAACTCATCTCCGGGGTGCGCGCGGCCAAGCAATACCTCTCCTACGTAGGCGGCGCGCCGTTCCAGCCGGCCGTGGCCCATGCGCTCAACACCGAGGAGGCGTGGGTGGCCGCGCTGCGGGAATCGTTGCAAGCCAAGCGTGACAAGCTGGGCTCAGCGCTCGCTGAGCTGGGATTCGAGGTGCACGACAGTTTGGGCACCTACTTCTTGTGCGCCGATCCGCGTCCGCTCGGGTACGACGACAGCACGGCGTTCTGTGCCCAATTACCGGAACGCGCCGGCGTCGCGGCCATCCCGATGTCCGCGTTCTGCGATCCGGGTGCCGACCACGCCGACGCGTGGAATCACTTGGTGCGCTTCGCCTTCTGCAAGCGCGACGAGACGCTGGATGAGGCTATTCGACGGTTGGCCGCGCTGCGCGACTAATCGTCGTCCTCCGGGCAGTTGGCGTCGACGTAGACAGTGCCCGCCTCTGCGGGGGTGAGCGGCTTGCCCTCGGAGTTCGTGCCGTTCAATCCCGACACGTCGAGCACCTTGCACTCCGATAACGGAACATCGCGCGGCCCGTTGGTGACGTGGACGGAAACGCTGTATCCCTGCGCTCTCAGTTGATTGACGGCGTCGACGGCATTTTGCTCCTCGAGCGGGGCTGCCGTGGCCTCCCCCGCCAATCCCAGCCCGGCGGCGGTGAGAATGCCGAACGTCACCGTGCCTATTGCCAAACCTCGCATAATCGAACTGCTTTCATCGGTAGACAGCTGTGGGATTTACACCTCGCTACCTTCAGGATCGACTGTTCGGCAGCGAATATCGTGGACACTGGCGCCCAATTGCGGTCAGCAGCCTGTTGGTACCGGGACTACCGGTTATCCCCCAGCTGCGCCGCGGTCGAGGCGACGGAACCGCGCGCATCTGTGACGATGGTCGGATGGCCTCGACGGATTCGTTACCGGACTTCACCTGGCTCCCGGACCTGGCGTTGCGGACCCTCGGCGGCGCAGTGATCTGGGCGAACGATGAGACGTTCGCCGAGAAAGACAACCTGATCAGCCCCGGCCCGGCGAGTTTTCAACCAGCGACCTTCGGACACAAGGGTCAGGTCTACGACGGCTGGGAGACCCGCCGCAGACGCGAACCCGGCCACGACGAGGCGATCGTGCGGCTCGGCGTGCCGGGCGTGATCCGCGGCATCGTTGTCGACACCGCCTGGTTCAAGGGCAACTATCCCCCGGAAATCTCGGTCGAGGCGATCGAGGTCGACGGCTATCCGCGTGCCGGGCAGCTCGCCGCCGATCCTGGCTGGGAAACGATCGTCGAGCGCGCCAAGGTGTACGGCGACAGCCGCAACCCGTTCGAGGTCACGTCCGAAAAGCGTTGGACCCACGTGCGACTGCGCATTCATCCGGACGGTGGGGTCGCACGGTTGCGGGTGCACGGAGAGGGCAGGCCCGATACGCGGTTTCTCGGTATCGGGCCGCTCGATCTCGCCGCGCTGGAGAACGGCGGACTGGTGCTGGACTGTTCGAACCGCTTCTACAGCTCGCCGCAAAACATCATCTTTCCCGGCCTCGCGCAGGTGATGGGCGACGGCTGGGAAACCGCCCGGCGTCGTGACGACGCGAACGACTGGGTGCTCATCCGACTGGCCGGCGCGGGCCGGGTGCGGGTCGCTGAGATCGACACGTCCTACTTCGTGGGCAACAGCCCCGGCGCCGCGATGCTGTCCGGGTTGCGGACCGACGGTGAGTGGGTCGAATTGCTTCCGCGCACCGACCTGCTGCCTGACACCCGGCACCGCTTCATCATCGATGCGGATGACGTCGTCGAACAGGCGCGGCTGGACATCTACCCCGACGGCGGCCTTGCCCGCCTTCGGCTGTTCGGGGAGCTCGCGTGACCTACCCAAGGGACATGATCGGCTACGGCCGCAATCCGCCGGATCCGCAATGGCCCGGCGGCGCCGCGGTCGCTGTGCAGTTCGTGCTCAATTATGAAGAGGGCGCGGAGAACTCCGTGCTGGACGGGGACGCGGCCTCTGAGACATTCCTGTCGGAGATGACACCGGCCGATGCGTTTCCTGACCGGCACATGAGCATGGAGTCGCTGTATGAATACGGATCCCGTGCCGGATTGTGGCGGGTGCTGCGGGTCTTCGAGCGCCGCGGGATACCCCTGACGATCTTCGCCGTGGCCCGGGCGATGCAGCGAAATCCCGAAGCGGTGGCCGCCTTTGGAGAACTCGGCCATGAAATCGCCTGCCACGGCTTGCGGTGGAAGTCCTACCAGCTGACCGACCGCGATACCGAGCGCGCGCACCTCGCCGAGGCCGTGGCCGTCCTTCGTGAACTCACCGGCGCCGCGCCGCTCGGCTGGTACACCGGGCGTGACTCGCCGCATACCCGCGAGCTCGTGGTCGAGCACGGCGGCTTCGTCTATGACTCGGACTCCTACGCCGACGACCTGCCGTACTGGGTAAAGGTGCACGGTGCCGACCACCTCGTGGTGCCGTACACGCTGGACACCAACGACATGCGATTCGCCTCCGCGGCCGGCTTTTCCAACGGTGACGAGTTCTTCGCACACCTGCGCGACGCGTTCGACGTGCTCTACGCCGAGGGGCTCGAAGGAAGCCCGAAGATGCTGTCCGTCGGCCTGCACTGCCGGCTCGTCGGCCGGCCGGCGCGCACGGCGGCCCTGGAACGCTTCCTCGACCACGTGCAATCACATGACGGGGTGTGGATCGCGCGCCGCATCGAGATCGCCGACCACTGGCGCATGGTTCACCCGGCGGTGTAGGCCTTGGGCGGGGGCGTTGCGAATTCCCCCCGTTTCGACGTACGCAGGCCCATCGCGACGAGCGACCGCACCGTCAGAGTCGCCGCGGCGACGCCCTCGATCACGGGGACTCCCAGTTCCGCGGAGATCTCCGAGCACATGTCGGCCATGCCCGCGCAGCCCAGCACCACCGCGTCGGATCCGTCCGCTTCGACCGCGTCGCGGCACGCCTCCATGATGACCTTGCGGGCGTCCGGGTCGGTGTCGAGCTCGAGCACCGGTATCTCACAGGCGTGGATGCCGCAGCAGAACCGTTGCATGCCATAGCGTTCCGCAAGATCGGTGGCCCGGCCGATCGTCCGCTTCAGCGTGGTGACGACGGAGAAGCCGCGGCCCAGGTGACTGGCCGTGTGCATCGCCGCTTCGGCGATGCCGATCACCGGACCGGAGGCGAGCTCACGTGCCGCGTCGAGGCCGGGGTCGCCGAAGCAGGCGATCACATAGCCGTCGACGCCCTCACGCTCGCCCCGCCGGACGGCCTTCAGCACGCCGGGCACGCTCAGCGCCTCGTCGTAATGACTCTCGATCGACTCCGGCCCGGTCTCGGATGTGACGCCCGTGACGGACACGTCCGCGCCGGCGACCGCCCGGGCGCAGTCCTCGATCTTGGTGGTCATCGCCTGGGTGGTGTTCGGGTTGATCACCCAGATCCGGGTCACGGCAGCGGCGCTACAGCCAGCTTGC
>JAVRPG010000017.1:0-2859 GCA_032162325.1 Mycobacterium sp.
ATCAGCTCGACCGGGTGTTCGCCCAACGCCTGGGGCAGGCCCGCTCGAACGGCTGCTCGTACGCCGACTCCGCGCATCATGTGCCGATCCAGCGGATGGCCAATGTGTCGCTGCAGCCCGCCGCCGAAAACATCAGCACCGCCGACCTGATCGCCCGCGTAGAGGACGGCATCTACATCGTCGGCGACAAGTCGTGGTCGATTGACATGCAGCGCTATAACTTTCAGTTCACCGGACAGCGGTTCTTCCGGATCCGCGACGGCCGCCTGGACGGCCAGCTGCGCGACGTCGCGTATCAGGCGACCACCACGGACTTCTGGGGTGCGCTGGAAGCCGTTGGCGGGCCCTCGACCTGGCGGCTCGGCGGTGCGTTCAACTGCGGGAAGGCGCAGCCGGGCCAGGTCGCCGCGGTCAGTCACGGCTGCCCGTCGGCGCTGTTCCGCGGCATCAATGTGCTCAATACCCGCACCGAGGCGGGGCGGTAATCGATGATCGGCGCCCAGCAGGTCGTCGACACCGCGTTGGCCGAGGCCGCCCGGCTGGGTAAGGCCGATGAGACGATCGTGCTGGTCGCCGATCGCGCTGACGCGGCGCTGCGCTGGGCGGGCAATTCGATGACCACCAACGGTGAGTCGGTGAGCCGGCACACCACGGTGATATCGATTGTGCGCCAAGGGGACACGGCGCATGTTGGGTCGGTGCGCTCCAGCGACGTGGACCCGGCGGTGATCGCGGACTTGGTCGCGGCATCGCAGCAGACCGCGCTGTCCGCGCCCGCGGCAAGCGACAGTGCTCCGCAGCTGCCGGGCATCGCCGCGCCCGCCGACTGGGATGAGCCGGTGCCGGGTACCGGTGCGCAGGTCTTTTCGGGACTGACAGGTGGCCTGGCGCAGGGGTTTCGGGGCGCGGATCAGCTGTACGGGTATGCCAGGCATGTGGTGGAGACGACGTTCGTGGCCACGTCGAACGGGTTGCGGCGCCGGTACACGCAGCCAACGGGCTCGGTGGAGATCAACGCCAAACGCGACGGCGCCAGCGCGTGGGCGGGTGTCAGCACGCCCGACTTCGTTGACGTGCCAATCGATTCGCTGCTCGAGCAGCTGTCGACGCGGCTGGGCTGGGCGCGGCGGACCATCGAGCTGCCCGCCGGACGCTACGAGACGATCATGCCGCCGTCGACGGTGGCGGACATGATGATCTACCTGGCGTGGACGATGGACGGCCGGGGCGCGCAGGAGGGCCGCACGGCGCTGTCGGCGCCCGGCGGGGGCACACGGGTGGGGGAGAAGCTCACCGATCTGCCGCTGACGCTGTACTCCGACCCCGTGGCGGCGGGGCTGGCGTGCACACCGTTCGTCGCGGCGCCGAGTTCGTCGGAGCGGGTGTCGGTCTTCGACAACGGCATGGACATCGCGCGGGTGGACTGGATCCGCGACGGCAGCATCAACGCGCTGGTGTATCCGCGGGCGGCGGCGGCGGAGTTCGATGCGCCGGTGGCGGTGCCTGCCGACAACCTGTTGATGACGGGCGGCTCGGCGAGCCTGGCCGACATGATCGCGCGGACCGAGCGGGGTCTGCTGCTGACCACGCTGTGGTACATCCGCGAGGTCGACCCGGCGGTGCTGTTGCTCACCGGCCTGACCCGCGACGGCGTGTATCTGGTCGAGGACGGCGAGGTGACCGCGGCCGTCAACAATTTCCGGTTCAACGAAAGCCCGCTGGACCTGCTGCGGCGTGCCACCGAAGCCGGCGCGAGCGAGGTGACGCTGCCGCGGGAGTGGGGCGACTGGGCGACGCGGGCGGCGATGCCGTCGCTGCGGATACCGGACTTTCACATGTCATCCGTGAGCCAGGCGCAATAATCGTTGCGTGACTGACGAAGCATTGCCTTCACAACTGGCTGGGCTGGTCGCGCTGTCGTCGGGCGATACGCGCCTCGACGCGCTGATCCGGCTGACATGCGGCAGGGCACTGTCGTTACCCCCGTTGCCGTCGGAAGTCGACCTGATCGACGGCACGTCCGAGCGCGACGCGGTGGTGGCGGCCTTCGCCGAGCAGTTCGCGGTCGACGTGACGGGGATCGGGGCGAATCAGCGGGCGGCGCTGCTTTCAGCCTTGGGTAACAACGCGTTTCGTGCTGTCGTCGCGATTTTCATCGCCGATTTCGTGCCGAGGGTGTGGGCCGGCTTCCAGGCGCTGGGGATGGGCAAGCCGGGCAACCGCGGCCCGGTCGAGTGGGACCACGACACCGATCCGGTTGCCGCGGTGCTCAATGACTTCCTGCCCGCGGTGGCGCGGCTGCGCAAGCTGGATCCGGTGACCACGGAAGTCGTGCGCCTCCGCGGCGCTGCCCTGCACGACTGCCGGTTATGCAAGTCGCTGCGCGAGGGCAACGCGCTGGACGCCGGGGGATCGGAGTCGTTGTACGGCGACATCGAGCGCTATGAGTCGTCGGATCGTTTGTCGGAAGGGCAGAAGGCGGCATTGCGGTATGCGGACGCGTTGATCTGGACGCCCTCACGCATCGATTCCGACGTGGCCGCCGGGGTACGGGAGCACTTCACCGAGGAGGAGGCGTTCGAGCTGACGCTCGACGTCATGCGCAACGCGAGCAACAAGATTGCGGTCTCGATGGCGGCCGACGCGCCGCGGGTGGAGCAGGGCACGGAGCGGTATCTGATCGACGCCGACGGGTAGACGGTGTACGCCAGTTAGGCATCGGCGGGCACGCCGCGGCCAGAGTGGGCTGTGTGCCCGCCTCTGAGCGACAAACTGAGCGACAGGATGCCTACGCGTCGTGAAAGACGACGTTCTTCTCGATCGGATTGCGGCCGGTCCGTAGATTGTTGGCGGGAAACG
>JAVRPG010000018.1:0-2875 GCA_032162325.1 Mycobacterium sp.
CCGGCCGCGGCTCGATCCGCATGCGGGCGGTCGTCGAGGTAGAGGAGGACCAGAAGGGCGCCACGATCCTCGTGATCACCGAGCTGCCCTATCAGGTCAACCACGACAACTTCATCACCTCGATCGCCGAGCAGGTCCGCGACGGCCGGCTGACCGGCATCGCCAACGTCGAAGACCAGGGCAGCGACCGCGTCGGTGTGCGAATCGTCGTCGAGATCAAACGCGATGCGGTGGCCAAGGTTGTGCTCAACAACCTCTACAAGCACACCCAGCTGCAGACCAGCTTCGGTGCCAACATGTTGTCGATCGTCGACGGGGTGCCTCGCACGCTGCGCCTCGACCAGATGATCCGCCACTACGTGGCGCACCAACTCGACGTCATCATCCGGCGCACCACCTACCGGCTGCGCAAGGCCAACGAACGCGCGCACATCTTGCGCGGTCTGGTCAAAGCGCTGGACGCGCTGGACGAAGTCATCGCCTTGATCCGGGCGTCGGAGACCGTCGACATCGCACGGGCCGGCCTGATCGAACTCCTGGACATCGACGAAATCCAGTCCCAGGCCATCCTGGACATGCAACTGCGGCGCCTGGCGGCCCTGGAACGTCAGCGCATCGTCGACGACCTGGCCAAGATCGAGGCCGAGATCGCCGATCTGGAAGACATCTTGGCCAAGCCGGAGCGGCAGCGCGGGATCGTGCACGACGAACTCGCCGAGATCGTCGAAAAGTACGGCGACGACCGTCGTACCCGGATCATCGCGGCCGACGGCGATGTCAACGACGAGGACCTGATCGCGCGCGAGGATGTCGTCGTCACGATCACCGAAACGGGATACGCCAAGCGCACCAAGACCGATCTGTACCGCAGCCAGAAACGCGGCGGGAAGGGTGTGCAGGGCGCCGGGCTCAAGCAAGACGACATCGTCGCGCACTTCTTCGTATCGTCGACCCACGACTGGATCCTGTTCTTCACCACGCAGGGGCGGGTGTATCGGGCCAAGGCCTACGAGCTGCCGGAGGCATCCCGGACGGCACGCGGTCAGCACGTCGCCAACCTGCTGGCATTCCAGCCCGAGGAACGCATCGCCCAGGTCATTCAGATCAAGAGCTACGAGGACGCGCCGTACCTCGTGCTCGCGACGCGCAACG
This sequence comes from Mycobacterium sp., assembly GCA_032162325.1. Classification (GTDB taxonomy): domain Bacteria; phylum Actinomycetota; class Actinomycetes; order Mycobacteriales; family Mycobacteriaceae; genus Mycobacterium. Next base: position 1,153 of record JAVRPG010000018.1, read on the forward strand.
GCCTGGTGAAGAAGTCCAAGCTCACGGACTTCGACTCCAACCGCTCCGGCGGCATCGTCGCGGTCAACCTGCGCGACAGTGATGAGTTGGTCGGCGCGGTGCTGTGCTCGTCCGAGGACGACCTGCTGTTGGTGTCGGCCAAGGGCCAGTCGATCCGGTTCTCAGCTACCGACGAGGCGCTGCGGCCGATGGGCCGTGCCACCTCGGGTGTGCAGGGCATGCGGTTCAACACCGACGACCGGCTGCTGTCGCTGAATGTGGTGGAGGAGAACACGTATTTGCTGGTCGCGACGGCCGGCGGGTACGCAAAGCGCACCGCGATCGAGGAGTACCCGGTCCAGGGCCGCGGCGGCAAAGGGGTGCTGACGGTCCAGTTCGACAGGCGGCGTGGCAGTCTGGTCGGAGCGTTGATCGTCGACGACGGCACGGAGCTGTACGCCATCACCTCGGGTGGAGGTGTCATCCGGACGGCGGCTCGCCAGGTCCGCAAGGCCGGGCGGCAGACCAAGGGCGTTCGGTTGATGAACCTGGGCGAGGGCGACACACTGGTTGCTGTTGCGCGCAACGCCGAGGAGACCGAGGCGGACGCCGTCGAGGCCGACGCAACGTAACGACGTTAAGGAGCCGTAGGTGAGTTCACCGAACGAGCCGGGGTACCCGCGTGCGGGTGACGCTCCCGGTGGCGCCAACGGCTCCGTCGGCGGATCGTCAGCGCACGACGGCGGTTCACTCGGCAACGCGGCGTCGCGCGGCGGGCATGGCGCCGATTCCGGCGACGTCCCGCCCTGGCAGCGCGGTCCGGCCGCCAGGTCGGCCCGGCAGCCGCACCGTCCGTCGCCGGAGTCACACGCGCGGACGGAGGCGCCGCGCAGTGATGGGCCCGCGGGCCATCCCCCCGGCGTCGACGCGCGGCTGAACCGCTTCATCGCGGGCGGACCGGGGCCGTCGGCCGCGCCGCCGACGCACGAGCAGGACGCCCCGGCGCGACCCGAGCGCAACGAGGCCGCACGGCCCGAGGCGTACCCCAGCGAGCTGCCCGACCTGTCCGGCCCGAACCCGCGTTCGCCGCAGCAGCGCAAGCCTGCGCCCGAGCGGTCCACGCCTGAGCCGCCGGCCCGGCCCAGCCAGGCCACCAGCCGCATCCAGGTCGGCACCCGGCAGCACAAGGGCCCGGTGCGGGCCAGCATGCAGATCCGCAGGGTCGATCCGTGGAGCGCGCTGAAGGTGTCGCTGGTGCTGTCGGTCGCGCTGTTCTTCGTCTGGATGATCGCCGTCGCGTTCCTGTATCTGGTCCTCGGCGGCATGGGCGTGTGGAGCAAGCTGAACAACAACGTCGGCGACCTCCTCACCAGCGCAGGCGGCCAAACCGGCGGCGAGCTGGTGTCCAGCGGAACCATCTTCGGCGGCGCGGCGTTGATCGGGCTGGTGAACATCGTTCTGCTCACCGCGATGGGTACCGTTGGCGCGTTCATCTACAACCTGACGACCGACCTGGTTGGCGGCGTCGAAGTCACACTGGCGGATCGGGACTGAACCTGTCTTGCTCCTCGCGTCCGCAGGTTTGGGCCGGAGCTTACGATTGCGGTAGTCTCGTCGCTCGGTCGTGCGGGAGAACGGGGCTATAGCTCAGGCGGTTAGAGCGCTTCGCTGATAACGAAGAGGTCGGAGGTTCGAGTCCTCCTAGCCCCACGGAAAGGTCCACACCATGAGGCTGGTGTTGCTG
>JAVRPG010000019.1:0-9288 GCA_032162325.1 Mycobacterium sp.
ATCGTCCGGCACAACATGCCGTTCGGCGAGATCGGCAAGGGCGAGTTCGGCACGTACTTCATCGGCTACTCGCGCACGGCCGCCGTCACCGAGCGGATGCTGAGCAACATGTTCATCGGCGACCCGCCGGGGAACACCGACCACATCCTGGAATTCTCGACCGCGGTCACGGGCGGGAAGTTCTTCACGCCGATCGTCGACTTCCTCAACGACCCTCCGCCGCTTCCGGATTCGGAACCCGAAGAAGACCAACAAGAAGTCACCACGGTGCCCGCTATGCCCGTCGCCACCAACGGGTCGCTGGGGATAGGCAGCCTGAAAGGAATCCGTCAATGAACAACCTGTATCGCGACCTGGCGCCGATCACCGAAGCCGCCTGGGCGGAAATCGAAACGGAGGCGACACGGACGTTCAAGCGGCACATAGCCGGACGGCGGGTGGTCGACGTCAGCGAGCCTGGCGGGCCGGTGACCGCGGCGATCAGCACGGGTCACCTCCTCGACGTAGCCCCGCCCGGCGACGGCGTGGTGGCCCACCTGCGGGCCGCCAAGCCGCTGGTGCGGCTGCGGGTGCCGTTCGCGGTGGCCCGCCAGGCCATCGACGACGTCGAGCGCGGCTCGCAGGACGCGGACTGGGATCCGGTCAAGGACGCCGCCAAGAAGCTGGCGTTCGTCGAGGACCGGGCGATCTTCGAGGGCTACGAAGCGGCGTCCATCGAAGGCATCCGCGCGTGCAGCTCCAACCCTGCGCTGGCGCTGCCCCAGGATGCCCGCGAGATCCCCGACGTCATCGCGCAGGCGCTATCGGAGCTGCGGCTGGCGGGCGTCGACGGTCCGTACTGCGTGCTGCTGTCGGCCGACGTGTACACCAAAGTCAGTGAGACCACGGAGCACGGCTATCCGATCCGCGAGCACCTCAACCGACTTATCGACGGCGAAATCATCTGGGCCCCGGCCATCGACGGCGCATTCGTGCTGTCCACCCGCGGTGGCGACTTCGATCTGCAGCTGGGCACCGATGTGTCGATCGGCTACCTGTCGCATGACGCCGACACCGTGGAGTTGTATCTGGAGGAGACGCTGACGTTCCTGTGCTACACGGCAGAAGCGTCCGTCGCACTCACGCCGTAGCCCCTTCCCGCGAGAGTGCGTGTCTGCGGCCGACACGCCGAGTTTTGCGACCATTTTGCGCACGCTCGCGGGCTACGAACACCGCGACGTCGTGCTCGCCGACTACCAAGCAGGCGGCCGGCCAAAGCTTCTCGCGCGTCAACGCGGAGATACCAACGAGAAAAGTCTGTCGTCGGTGCGTTGCACAAGCGTTTTGTGCACCCTCCACACCTCCCTCGCTTCGTCTGGGCCAGACCCCGGCAGAGACCACAACGTTTCGCACGTCGCCAGGTCGACGCCCCGGGCCGGTGTCCGGTCGCCTAGCGCAACGGCAACCTCGCCGTCGGAGGCTATGTACTGGAATCCGAGGCTATCGCCTTCGCACGTCTTCCCGGCCTCACCCGTGGCCAGATCGAACTGCTGCCACACTCGATGGTCAGCGTCGGTGGAAATGTAGAACCGAGATCCGATCACACGGGCATCCGGCGAGGGGACCGATGGCGGTAGCTCGAGGAGCTTTCGGCCGTCGAGGGTGAAGATACGATTGTTTGATTTTGATCCCACGATGGGCAGGTCGAGAGAGCGAGTCTCGAGTTTGCCACCCGGTTCCGGCTCACTGAGCTTCTTGCCGGTGTCGTCGAAGAAGGCCACTCGTTCCGTGAGGTCGCCTGCTGTGGTGTACTCGTAGCCGAAGCCGCCGGGATACACGAGGGCCTGCCCGAGCTGAACATCCTGTGGGACTGATGGTTTCACGACTCTGCCATCGACGACAGAGAACACCACGTCGGCGACCCTGCCACTACCTTGAACTGCGAGCGTCGATGGTGTGGTGTCGTGGTCCGACCTCGTGAATTGAGATGGCAATATCCCATTGCCCGGCACGAACCAGGTCAATTCGCCGCGCAATCCCACACCATATATGCCCTTACCGGTGACCCCCGCAATCGCGTAGTCACCAATCTGTTCAAGACGGGGTTGATCCTGTGTTCCCGCTACGCGCAGATCGGTAGGCCCGTCGAAGGTCAGCTTGCCCGACGACGTATCGACCACCCACGCCGTTGACGGCACATCGCGGTCGGGCCCCTGCCGTACGCAAAGGACCATGGGTGGGCGGTTGACATAACAGTTGAAATCCGTTGCGTCATTGGCTGGTCCGAGCCGCACCGGTCCGAAGAGCCGCTGACCGGCGGTGACGTCGAGGCCGAGCAGCCACCAGCCCTCGTCGGTGATGCCCAGAAAGACGCCTCGATCGCCGATGTTCCCCACCGGCCGCACGACCGTTCCCGGCGGTAGCCCGAGTTGACTGACAGTTATCGTCCATCCCGGCACCGGCTGCTGGCGCATCGAGGATGTCAGCAGCGCCTGTTTCGGCAGTTCGGGCACTGACGCCTCGGCATGTGGCTGTTCCTCTGTCGTGTTGCCGGCGCAGCTGACCAATGCGAGCAAGGCAACTCCGACCAGCCACCGTCGCCGAAACCGACACGGCGGAGGGCTCTTCGACGTCATTCAGTGTCTCCGAATCCTGTATCGAGTCGTTCCACAGCCCGACCGTCTATGAGTTCCTCACGTTTTTCGGGATGTTGCCAATAGAATCGCACCAACTCGCGTAGCCCGTGACCACCGGGCATGTACCAGTCAGAAGGGAGTGTTCGGGTCCGCCCGTCGGCGGTTGTGATGTAGGTGGTGCCGCTGGGCTGACGACCATTCTGCGGTCTGTCCGCAACGTCGGTCACTTCGTCCCATGATCGCTCCGCGGAGGACACGGTATTCCCCATCTCGAGGCTGTCAACGGTGATGCGGACATAACTCGTCCCCCGTCGCGTGATGATCTGCCGCAGACTGAATATCCCCACCAAGACTCCGGCAGCGCACGCGAACACGAAGTACCTCTGGTCACCGCGCGGTACCGGGATGTCCAGCATGCCGAGGGGCGCGAAGACCGCGTAGACAGCCATCGCGAGGAACGCACCGATTGTCGAAGCGGTGAGAAGGCCGTCCACTCTTCGGTCCGGCCGCATCGTGATCCCGGCATCGTCACACGTGACGCGGGGAGTCACTCTGCCCATCGCAACAATCGCCATCATGGCGATCATTCCGAAGGCGAAGACGGCGAATCCCGTGACGACGACGGTCGACAGATACTCGCCGCTCGTGAGGGTTACGAACGCCCAAGCGATACAGAGCGCCCCGACGACACCAAACAGCACGGACAGGAATGCAATAGCGACGGGTGATCTCATGGCGGCGGGCACATTATTTCACCGACTAACTCCCCCACGTACCCGAAGACGAAGCCACCAAAGACGTTACCGCCCATTGCAGCCATCGGGCCGACTCCCGGTATGGCTCCCACCGCAACAGACGTCGCGAGACCTCCGACCAACCCAACGCCTCCGGACCACGCGGCGGCACAGCGGTCGTGCAGCGTGTCCGCCGACACCATGTTGTAGGCCATTGTCGCGATGCCCAGTGCCGGCCCGCCCCATTTCGCGCCTGCTTTGATCTTGTCGAGTTCCGACATGGTGAGCCCGGGATTGCCCTGACCGGCTTTGGTTTCGAGCCCTGAGAGCGCACCGCCGGCCAAGGTCGGTATCGGGTCGTTGAAGAACGAGTCCGGCAGAACGCTGTGTCTACCGTCAGCCGTCGTACAGCTACCTGTGCGGATTCCGTCGGCGGTTTCCGACATGACGATGTGCGTTCCATCGCCGTACCACACCTCGGTGAGTTTGCCTCCGTCCTCACGAGGGATGGTCGACGTCAGCGACACGGTCTTTCCGTTCTTGTCGGTGTGAAGGACCGTTATCGTCCCTTCGGGATAGACCTGCTCGCTGGGCAGGCCTTGGTCGACGTATTCGGTCGTGACTTGTGTGCTGCCGTCGAGCATGGTGAAAGTGGTGATGCGGTTGCCGTCCTTATCGACGGTTTCGCTGACCTCGCGGACGGTGGACGCCATGTCCTGCGCGCGGGCGGTCTCCTGGAACTGCTTTCCCTCTTCTGTGCTGGGGTCTGCGACGTCATCGCCTGGGGGCAGCGGCACGGGACCCGGAGGCCCGTACTCGAGATTCGTGAATGCGGCTCCACCGCCTGCCCTCGCCACCAGCAAATGCCGCGTGGTGGAGGCGTCGGCTTCGCCGAGCGCCTGCAGTAGCCCGTTGACCTCGGCCTGCGCAGCTTCAGCTTCCTTCTGGAGTTCGGCGGCCTTTTCCGCCGACATCCCCGCCGGGTCGATCATCACGACCCACTGGTCGGTGACATTCAGCGGACCGCTGTCGATCTCGTCAGCGTTGGCCAGCAGTTCGGTCCTGGCCTTGCCGATCGATGCGCTGCCGCCGCTCTCCAGTGCGCCTGCGAACGCCTCGGCGTAGTTCTTGAATCGTGACGATCTGACCGTTGCCCGGCGGAACATGTCCGTTGCCTCGTCATGGGCTTGACCGGCCCATCCCCGCGACTCGGGCATCCGATCGATCCGATCATCGAGATTGAGGACAGCGTTGTAAATCGATCCGCCGGCGGCCCTGATCGTCGATGCGGCCGGTAGCAGCGACTCGGGGTTCCAACTCTGCAACCGCGAACGTGAAGGCAACACGGTCAGAACAGCTGCTTGAAGATGCCCGCGAGGGCTGCGTCGTCGACCTCGTACCGGTCACCTGCACCGCGGACCGCTTGGCCCATGGCAGTGATGTCGTTGACGATGTCATCCGCCGCCAGCCCCAGATGGTCGCCAACCTGGCGGGCGGCCCACTGTGTCTCCGACCCCGGCAGCCCGTCGGCCGCGGTGGTAGCAACGCTACCGACGTCGAGTCCGTTGATCGTCGCCGCGACGGCATCAACCTTCGCGGCGAAGGCGCGCAACACTTCTGGATCGACTAGCACCGAGACTCCCGTGGTTCACCAAGCCGGGGCGGCGCCGTGTCTGCAACCACCAAACGCGAACCTAACACGGCTCACACAGGGGCCAGGACACGAATTTACGGCCGTCGCCCTAGGCGGCCAGCACCAGATCGAGCGCGGAGTAGAACAGGCCAAGTCCGTCGTCGGATGGCCCGGTTAACGCCTCGGTCGCGTGCTCGGGGTGCGGCATGAGCCCGACCACGCGGCCGTTGGCCGAGCCGATGCCGGCGATGTCGCGCATGGAGCCGTTCGGGTTGTCGCGGTAGCGGAACACCACCCGGCCCTCGCCCTCGAGCTCGTCGAGCACCTTCTCGCTGGCGACGTAGCGGCCCTCGCCGGATTTCAGTGGCACCAGCAGGTCGGCGCCGAGTTCGTAGCGCGACGTCCACGCCGTCGAATTCGACGCGACCTCGAGCCACAGATCGCGGCAGACGAAGTGCAGACCCGCGTTGCGCGTCAACGCGCCCGGCAGCAAGCCCGCCTCACACAACACCTGAAAACCGTTGCAAATCCCCAACACTGGCATGCCTTGTTCGGCACCCCAGACGACCTCGCCCATCACAGGGGCGAACTTGGCGATCGCGCCACAGCGCAGATAGTCGCCGTACGAGAAGCCGCCGGGCACCACCACCGCGTCGACCCCCTTGAGGTCGGCGTCGGCATGCCACAGGCTCACCGCCTCGGCGCCGGCCAGCCGGACCGCCCTGGCGGCGTCGACGTCGTCGAGCGTGCCGGGAAACGTGATCACGCCCACACGCGCCGTCATGATTGCTCCCTGCTGACCGACCAGTCCTCGATGACCGTGTTCGACAGCAGCGATTGAGCGATCTCGGCGAGGGTGTCGTCATCGATGCTGTCGTCGACCTCGAGCTCAAAACGCTTGCCCTGCCGGACATCTGAGACACCACCGAAGCCGAGACGGCCCAGCGCACCGACGATCGCCTGCCCCTGCGGGTCGAGGATCTCTGCCTTGGGCATCACGTGCACAACCACCCTTGCCACGGCGATCACTCTACCGGCGGCATTGCCAGGACCGTCTCACCGGCACGATCGGATATACGCGCTGCACAGCGGCTCGGCCATCGCGTCGAGGACCTGTGCGTCAGCCACTGCGGGCCAGCCGACCTGCGGGGGCAGCGAGGACCACAGGGCCAGTTCGACGATTGTGCTGCTATCCGGGTCGGCCAGCAGGTACTCGTGCATGACCTGATCGCCCGCGTCGCTGATGACGGCGCCGATGCGCTCCGGGTCGTCGGTTGTGATCGACGGTGACGCCTGAGCGGCCGTCGATTGGCAGTCGCGCAGCCTGGACCTGGCGGTCTCCAGCGTGGTCAGCGCCGTGGCGCCGCCGGTTGCGGTGCCACCGCGCCAGTGCACCACCTGCACCAGCAGGTTCCACTGGCCCTGCGGGTGCAGCACGACCGATCGCGCCGCTACGGCGTAGGCACGAGGGTCGCTGGCAACTGGCGCGCTGCGGCACAACGCCTCGAAGCCAAACCGCGGCGACGGCGCCGTGACCGCCAATCCGGCCAGGCCGGGCCAGCGGTACACCGGGTACAGCGGGACGGCGGCAGGGTCCACCCACGCCGAGTCGGGGATTGCGTCGCAAATCGGCGGGCACTGGCCAGGGACCGCCCGCGCAGGCCAGCCAGCGCTCGGGGCGATGGCCAACCCGCAGGTCGCCAGGGCCACCGCCAGCAGCAATCGCATGACTCAAGTACCCCCCTTGGATCCCCCCGCGCCGCCACAATATAGGCATGGAATTGACGCACTTCGGCCATTCATGCTTACTCGCGCATTTCAAGGGTGATTCCGGTGAGGACACTACGGTTTTGTTCGATCCGGGCAACTTCTCGCATGGTTTCGAGGGCATCACCGGGCTCTCGGCGATCCTGATCACCCATCAGCATCCCGATCACGCCGACACGGCGCGGCTGCCCGCACTGGTCGATGCCAACCCACAGGCTGCCCTGTACGCCGATCCGCAGACCGCCGCGCAACTCGGCGAGCCGTGGCGGGCGGTGCACGTCGGCGACGAGTTCAGCATCGGCCACCTGACCGTGCGTGGCGTCGGCGGCCAGCATGCGGTGATCCACCCGGAAATCCCTGTGATCGACAACATTTCGTATCTCATCGGCGACGGCTCGCATGCGGCGCGCTTGATGCACCCGGGCGACGCACTGTTCGCGCCCGGCGAGCCGGTCGATGTGCTGGCCACCCCGGCGGCGGCGCCATGGATGAAGATATCGGAGGCCGTCGACTATCTACGGGCCGTGGCGCCGACCCGCGCCGTGCCCATCCATCAGGCGATCATCGAGCCGAACGCCCGCGGCATCTACTACGGGCGGTTGTCCGAGATGACCGACACCGATTTTCAGGTGCTGGAACCCGAAAACGGCACGGAATTCTAGGCCGAGCAGACGCAAGAGCCCCCAATTTTCGGCGTGTCGGGGGACGTTTGCGTCTGCTCGCGCGACTAGGAGACGTCGCGCGCCGCGGCGCGGCCCGCCGCCCGGCCGGAGAACACGCAACCCCCAAGGAACGTGCCCTCCAGCGAGCGGTAGCCGTGCACGCCACCGCCGCCAAATCCGGCGGCTTCACCCGCCGCATAGAGCCCGTCGAACCGGCTGCCGTCGGACTTGAGCGCCCGTGAGTCAAGGTCGGTTTCCAAGCCGCCCAACGACTTACGGGTCAAAATGTGCAGCTTGACGGCGATCAGCGGTCCCGCCTTCGGGTCGGTGAGCCGGTGCGGGGCGACGACGCGGCTGACCCGATCGCCGAGGTAGTTGCGAGCCCCGCGAATCGACATCACCTGAATGTCCTTGGTGAACCGGTTGGCCACTTCGCGATCGCGCGCGGTCACCTCGGCCTCCACGGTGGCGTAGTCGACCGGCAGCACATCTGGCACGGTGTTCATCGCGGACACCAAGTCGCGCAGAGAGTTTGCGCTGACGAAGTCGACCCCTTTGTCGACGAACGCCTGCACCGGTGCGGGCGCGCCGGCCCGCACCCTGGCGAGCACGTCGCGCACACTGCGGCCGGTGAGGTCGGGATTCTGCTCCTGCCCGGACAACGCGAACTCCTTGGCGATGATCCGTGCGTTGAGGATGAACCAGGTGTAGTCCTGTCCGGTCTGCGCGATGTATTCCAGCGTGCCGAGTGTGTCGAAGCCGGGATACAACGGAGACGGTAACCGTTTGCCGGTGGCGTCCAGCCACAGCGACGATGGGCCGGGCAGGATCCGGATGCCGTGCAGCGGCCAGATCGGGTCGTAGTTGGTGATGCCCTCGGTGTAGTGCCACATCCGGTCGCCGTTGATGACATGGGCGCCTGCGGATTCGGTGATCCCGATCATCCGGCCGTCGACGTGCGCGGGCACCCCGCTGAGCAGTTGTTCGGGCACCCGGCCCATCCGTTCGGGCCAGTTCTGCCGGACCAGGTCGTGGTTTCCGCCGATGCCGCCGCTGGCGATGATCACCGCCGCTGCGCGGAACTCGAACTCGCCTACGATATTTCGTGACGACGCCACACCTCGCGCCGCACTCGTCGGCTCCAGCACCGCGCCGCGCACCCCGACCACCGCGCCACTTTCCACGATCAGTTCGTCGACGCGATGACGATGAGCAAACCGCACCTTCGAGTTACCCAGCAGCCGGCGGGCGAAGATGTCCACGATCGCCGGGCCCGTCCCCCAGGTGACGTGGAAGCGCGGCACCGAGTTGCCATGACCGCGTGCGTCGTAACCGCCGCGCTCGGCCCAGCCGACGATGGGGAAGATCTGCAGCCCGCGTTCGCGCAGCCAGCTGCGCTTCTCGCCTGCGGCGAAGTCGACGTAGGCGTGCGCCCATTGGAGCGGCCAGTGGTCTTCAGGCCGGTCGAAGCCCGCGGTGCCGAGCCAGTCCTGCAGTGCCAGGTCATGGCTGTCACGGATGCCCAACCGCCGCTGTTCCGGGCTGTCGACGAAGAACAGCCCGCCGAACGACCAGAACGCCTGACCCCCGATGTTGTTGGTGTTCTCCTGGTCCACGACCAGCACGCGGCGCCCACGGTCGACCAGCTCACAGGCCGCGACCAGACCGGCCAGACCTGCACCCACCACGATCACATCAGCGTCAGCCATGGCCGCCAATGTAGCGGCGCGCGCTACGCGGCGTCGGTCAGCGCGGGGTTTGGGTCCCAGTGGTAGACGGACGGCACGCATCGATGCATCAGCGCCAGATCGACGGCGTCGAGCATCGCCTGCCGGGGTCCGGGCCGACGTAGGTGACGGGCGGCCACCGCGACGCGG
>JAVRPG010000020.1:0-2708 GCA_032162325.1 Mycobacterium sp.
CCCTGGCCGCCGCCGCCACGGTTCCCGCCGGTGCGTGGCCGGTTCAGGCGTCCGACGTGGTGGCGGGATGGCCGGCGCTGAGCCAGGAGCGAATCGGCGATCAGATCGCGGCCATGAGCCCCGGGCAGAGACAACGACTGATCGCCGAATTTCCTCAGCAGGTCGGCAACACCGACGGCGTGCCTTGGGACATGCGCGTCGCGGCCAACCGCGTCAACATCGCGCAGGCGACCATCGATACAGAGGATCCGCGACGCATCATGTTCTATCGCGACCTGCTCGGCGAGATCGACGACCCTGCCCGCAGCGGTCAGCGGGTAGATCGGCAGATCCTCGCGTTCGATCCCGCGCGTGCGTCACTGGTTGAACTCAACGGCAATCTATCGACCGCGAAGAGCGTGGCTGTGCTGGTCCCGGGGCTGAACACCACGATCGAGGCCTCGGCAGCCAACACTGCGACCGCCCGCCGGTTCGTCGCGGCCACGCGCGGCGACGTGGCGACCATCACCTATCTGGGCGGCCCCTTCCCCCGCGGCAACCCGGTGACCGGGCTCGTCGACGCCGCCAACCCCCGATATGCACTGGACATGGCGCCGCGGTTGGTCGCATTCAGCGAGGACGTCGACCGCACGGTCGACGACACTGGACGGCCCATTCCGGTCACGTACATCGGCCATTCGTACGGCGGATCGATCGTGGGCACCGCCGAAGCGCTCGGCCTGACGGCCGACCGGACACTGTATGTGGCCGCGGCGGGAGCGGGCGTCGGTGTGGACGACCCCAATGACTGGCACAACCGCAACCCGGACGTGCTGCGATTCTCGATGACCGCCCCGGGAGACTTCATCGAGGCCGTGCAGGGCGTTCCCGGCGGGCCACACGGCGCCGACCCCGACGAGATGCCCGGTGTAATCCGTTTAACCACAGGACATTACGACGACGGACGGTTGATGGCGGGTTCACAGGCGCACAGCGACATACTCAACTGGCCGTCGGATGCGTGGCGCAACGTCCTGGCAGTCATCACAGGTGATTCGGAAACCTTGCACCAATCCGGCTGAGATATGGCCAGAATGGGCCAATGTGGTCGCGCAGCTCGCCCGTCGACGGGTTCCGGTTGGCCTTTGACCGCTTCGGGAGACGGGGAGCGCCTGCCGTTCTGCTGCTGCACGGATGGCCCGGCAACCGGCATGACTACCGCCGGGTCGTTCCGATACTCGGCGAGGTCGCCGACATCATCGTTCCCGATCTGCGCGGTTTCGGCGGCTCCGACAAACACGAGGTGGCGGTGCGACATTTCTATAGCGCCACCGCACAGGCGAGCAGCATCGTGGGACTGATCAAGGAATTGGGCCTGTCCGATGTCGTGATCGCCGGCTACGACGTCGGCAGCCGAGTCGCACAGAGTGTGGCCCGGATGCATCCCGATCTGGCGCAGGCCCTTGTGCTCTCTCCCCCGCTGCCCGGCGCGGGCGATCGCGTCCTCACCGCCCAGGCGCAGAACGAGTTCTGGTATCAGGCCTTCCACCAGCTCCCGCTCTCCGGGCAGTTGATCGACGGCAATCCCGACGCTGTCCGAGAATACTTGCGGTATTTCTGGAAACACTGGTCCGGCCCGAATTTCACGCTCTCCGAAGATGATCTGGACCGCCTGGTGGCCGACTATGCCCTCCCGGGCGCGTTCACCGCATCGATCGCGTGGTACCGCGCAGGCGCCGGAATGATCGCACAGTCGCTGACCGAATTGCCGCCCGAGCGGGCCATCAAGATCCATGCCCCGACGGATGTGCTCTGGCCGCAGCATGATCCGCTGTTCCCGCGGCAATGGGCCGATCGGCTCGAGCATTACTTCGTCGACGTGCGCGTGCACCTCGCTGACGGTGTTGGGCACTTCACGCCGCTGGAGTGCCCCGATCAGTTCGCGGAGCTTGTCCTCATCCGCGCTCGACCCAGCCAAGGCGCCGGCTGATGGCGTCGGCGGCGGATATAGTCTGCTTGGCGGTCTTCTCGAACTGCTCGGATCCCAGCCGGTAGGACGGCCCCGAAACGCTCAGCGCCGCAATCACTTGCGCGTTGGCGTCGTACACCGGCGCGGCGACGGCATTCAGGCCCACCTCCAATTCCTCGGCGACGCTGGCCCATCCGCGCTCACCCACCATCGCTAACTCCCGCTGCAGGTCGGCGATCTTCACGACGGTGTTCGTGGTGAACGACTCGAGCACCGACGCCAGCCGGGCCCGGACGTCGGCGGCATCCAGTCCCGCGAGCAGCACCTTGCCGCTCGACGTCGCATGCGCGGGACAGCTCTGGCCGACCCATGTCCGCAGCGCGATCTCGGCGGGGCCGATCGCCTCGACGATGTTGATGATCCGGTCGGCGTCCAAGATCGCCAGGTTGGTGGTCTCGCCGACCTCGGCGGCAAGACTGTCGCAGACATCCTGGCTGAGCTTGACGAGGTCGAGATGTCCGCTGCTCGCCCGTGCCAAGCGAGCGATCGAGAAGCCCAGCCGATACTTGCCGCGGCCGGATACCTGCTCGACATAACCGCGTGACTCGAGCACCGCGATCAGCCGCGACACCGTCGACTTGTGCACCCCGAGCTCGGCGGCGATCTCTGTGACGCCGGCCTGCCCGAGCTTCGCCAGAATCTCGAGCACCAGCAGGGCGCGGTCGACGGATTGCACCGCTGCGGCGGGCTTGTCGTCGTC
>JAVRPG010000021.1:0-4577 GCA_032162325.1 Mycobacterium sp.
GGCGCCGAGATCGCGCGACGCTCGCGCGGCACGCCACGCATCGCCAACCGGCTGCTGCGCCGGGTCCGCGACTACGCGGAGGTCCGCGCCGACGGGGTGATCACCCGCGACATCGCCAAGTCGGCGCTGGAGGTCTACGACGTCGACGAGCTCGGCCTGGACCGGCTGGACCGGGCCGTGTTGTCGGCGCTCACCCGCAGTTTCGGCGGCGGCCCCGTCGGGGTGTCCACGCTGGCCGTCGCGGTGGGGGAGGAGGCGACCACGGTCGAAGAAGTGTGCGAGCCGTTCCTGGTGCGCGCCGGGATGATTGCCAGAACGCCCCGGGGTCGCGTGGCAACGGGGTTAGCGTGGACGCACCTGGGCATGACGCCGCCCAGTGGAGTGAGTGGAATGGGCCAGGCCGGACTGTTCGATAAGTGGGGAGCGGGTGCGTAATGGTCTATGCCGGTTTGATTTTCGCGGGTCTCGCGGCACTGTTGCATGTCTACATCTGGGTGATGGAATCGCTCACGTGGACGTCCGCCAGGACCCGCGCGACGTTCGGTATCACCGAGGAGGAGGCGCAGGCCACCAAGGAGCTGGCGTTCAACCAGGGGTTCTACAACCTGTTCCTGGCCATCATCAGTGTGACCGGAATCGTGATCGGAGGAACCGGTCGGTATGGTGTCGGCCTTGCCCTGATCTTCGCCGGCACCGGGTCGATGCTGGCAGCAGCGGTAGTGCTGATCGCGTCGTCGCCGGATAAGGCCCGTGCCGCCATCACGCAGGGAATCTTCCCCCTGATCGCGATCGTGCTCCTTGCGGTGGGCGTCGCGATGTAGCGTCGCTGTGTGAGGCGATCGCTTGGCACGCTGACCGCGATCCTCGCCATCGCGGCGGGTGGTTGCGCGCGCAGTGCGGCCGATCCCGGGCCGTCCGGACTGTTCGACGTCGGCGGCGGTCGGCAGTTGTTTCTCGACTGTCAGGGCACCGGCGAGCCGACGGTGTTCATCATTCCCGGCAAGGGCAGCTACGCCGAGGCATGGAATGTCGTTGTGCCGCCCGATGACCCGATCCGATCCTCGCCATACGACATCATCACGCAGGCGAAGCTCGGCCCCAGCCCCGACGCGGCCCAGCCGACGATTGCCAAGACCACACAGGCGTGCGCATACGACCGGCCCAACACCCGGCCCGACGGTTCGGACCGGTCCACTGAGGTGCCGCAACCACACAACGTGCAGCAGGACGTCGACGACGTCGTCGCGCTGCTCGGCGCCTCGCAGTTGCCGGGGCCATTCGTCTTCGCGGCCCACTCCTACGGCGGCCTGGTGCTCGATCTGCTGGCGCGTACGCACCCGGATCTGGTGGCGGGGCTGGTGTTTGTCGATCCAGTATCGGAGTTTCTACTCTCAGTTGGAAGCTCCGCACAGAATGCGGCATTCGAACGCGATAGCGCCGCGCCGCCCGAGCCCGGGGGAGAGGGCGTGCTGGCCGGCGACGCCGTGGCCCGGATCAACGCCGCACCGCCTCTGCCGCGGGTTCCGGCGATCGTGCTCAGCTCTGACAAGTTCGCGTCGCCCGAGGTGCTGACGCCGGAGAACTACACGCTGGCCCAGATCCACCAGGCGAACACCCTGCTGGCGGACGCGCTCGGCACCACCAACATAGTCTCCGTCGGAAGCGGTCACAACATGATGCTGTATCAGCCGAAGTTCGTGGCCGACAACATCATTGACATCGTCGATCTGGTACAGGAGGGCTAGCGAGCCCGAATCGCCGAACGTGCGCCCAGTGCGAAATTCTTTACGATTTTTCGCAGTGGGCGCACACTCGGCGAGCGTCGCCCTACAACAGTCCGAGCAGCTGCAGGTCGGTGATGTACTTGACGATGACCTGCGGTGTCACATGCGGAATGTCTTTGTCCGGACCGATTTTCGCGTCCTGCACCGCCGAGCGGAACCGGTCCGTCGGCGCGATCGACCCGCGAATCGGTGTTTCGGGTCGCTGGTAGTTGTGGATCAGCGGGAGGAGCGATGCCTGGCGCTGCCGCTCCGGCAGAGCCCGGATCGTCGTGTCGAACCGCTGCAACCAGGCGTCGTAATCACCGACACGCTCGACTGGATATCCCGCGTCGATGAGCCAGTCGACGTACTCGTCGAGCCCGATGCCGTCGTCGTACGGGTTCATCACGTGGTACGTCTCGAACCCGTCGACCACCCGTTCGCCCAGTGTCGAGATCGCCTCGGCGATGAACTCAACGGGCAGCCCGTCATAGTGGGCCCGTTGCCGGTTGCGGTCGGTGTCGAGCTCGTAGAACGAGCCGGGCGCAATTCCCGTGGCGACCAGGCTCAGCATCAACCGGGTGAACATGTCCGGCAGATTGAGCTGGCCCGCGTAGGTGGTGTCGGCCAGGATCATGTCGCAGCGGAACACCGAGACGGGCAGGCCGCACAGGTCGTGCGCCTCGCGCAGCAGCACCTCGCCGGCCCACTTGCTGTTCGAGTAGCCGTTGGCGTAACTGTCGTCGACCTGACGGGTCGCACTGATGACGCGAATGTCGGCGTCCTCGGTGAAGTTCGACAGTTCGATGCCCGCGCCAACGCCGATGGTCGACACGTAGACGAACGGCTTCTGCTTGCTGGTGAGCGCGATGCGGATCAGCTCGGCGGTGCCGAGTGCGTTGGGCCCGAACAGCTGGCTGTAGGGCAGCACGTGGTTGACCAACGCCGCTGGGTCGACGATCAGGTCGACCGTGTCGGCCAGCCGCTGCCAGGTCTGCGGATCCAGTCCGAGATCGGCCTCGCCCTTGTCACCTGCGATGACCTCGAGATGGTCGGCCGCCAATTCCCGGTAGTGGCGCAGCAATTCGGGGTCGCCGCTGTCGAACGTCTTGTCCAGCCGTTCGCGGGCCGCGGCATCGTCCTTGGCGCGCACCAGGCAGATCACCTTCCCGTCGACCAGGTCCATCCGCTCGAGCCATTCCAGGGCCAGGTAACGGCCGAGGAATCCCGTCGCGCCGGTCAACAGCACCGTGCGCACCTCCGCACTCGGACCCGGCAGCGACGGAGCCGCGGCAAGGGTCTGCGCGTCGATGAACTTGTCCAGTGTCAGCTCACCGGCGTGCACCTCGGTGGCGTCGCGGCCGTGCACCGACGCGAACGTCGGCCTCTTGGTGCCGGGCTGCCGCTCGGCCTCGATGTAGGCGGCTAGGGCCGCGAGGTCGCTGGCCGGGCTGACGATGACGCCGACCGGCACGTCGATGTCGAAGATCTCGTGCAGCAGGTTGGCGAATGTCAACGCGGACAGGGAATCTCCGCCGAGATCGGTGAAGTGCGCGTCGGGCTGCAGATCAGTCGCCCCCGCGCCCAGCAGCGCTCCCGCGGCCCGGCTGATGGTCTCAAGCACCGGCCCGTCGGCGCCGTGCAGGCGCAGCGCCCGCAGCTCGTTGGCCTGGCTGTCGGCCAGGTCGGTGTAGAGCTGATCGAGCCGATCGCCGTAGTACTCCTTGAGCTTCGGCCGTGCGAGCTTGCGAATGCCGGTGAGCAGACCGTTCTCGAGGGTGAAAGGCGTTGTCTCGACGATGAAGTCGCGGGGGATCTCGTACGACTGCAGACTCGCAGCACGCGCGACGTCCTGCAATGACTCGGTGATCAGCGGCTTCAGCGCCTCCGCGTCGTGCCGGGCCAATGCATCGTCGGTAGGCACGACGACGGCCAGCAGATACGAGCGCGCGCTGTTGCCGTAGACGAAGATCTGCCGGACCAGCGGGCTGTCACCGAACACCGCTTCCAGCTTGGCGACCGTGACGAACTCGCCCTGCGAGAGCTTGAGCACGTTGTTGCGGCGGTCGAGATACGTGAGCTGGTCCGGTCCCACCTCGGCCACGACGTCACCGGTGCGGTAATAACCGTCGACGTCGAACACGTCGGCGGTGACCTCCGGCCGCTTGTAATAGCCGGGAAACATGGTCTCGGACTTGACCAGCAGCTCACCCCTGGGATGAGGCCGGTCGGTGCTGAAGTAGCCGAGGTCGGGAACGTCGACCAGCTTGTAATCGATCACGGGCGGGCGTGACACCTGGCCGTCGACGAACACATTGCCGGCTTCGGTGGAGCCGTATCCGTCGGTCAAGTGAATGTCGAGCAGGGACTCGACGAACACCCGCATCTCTGACGAGATGGGCGCGGAGCCCGTCATCGCCGAGACAAACCGTCCGCCGAGGAGGTTCTGGCGAAGGTCGGCGAGCACGTCGGTTTCGGCGGCCCATCGATCGGCACCGTCGGCGGACCGGCGGTCGACTTCGCTCTGGAACTCCTGGAACACCATGTCCCAGATCCGCGGCACGAAACTCAGCTGAGTGGGCCTTACCAATGACAGGTCTTCGAAGAATGTCGAAAGATCGCTTCTGGCAACGAAATATGCTGTACCGCCGGCTCCGAGCGTGGCATACATGATGCCACGCCCCATCATGTGGCTCATCGGCATGAAGTTCAACGTGATCGACGGGGTGGCGCCTTCACTGCCCCACATCGCCATGCTCGACCGGCGCCACGAGTTGGCGACCATCTTCGTGGGGTACATCGCGCCTTTGGGCG
>JAVRPG010000022.1:0-3393 GCA_032162325.1 Mycobacterium sp.
CAACGTCCGCTGCAGGTCCTCGACGCCGAACGCGAATTCATCATTACCTCCAACGGCGGGGTGCACCGTGGTGCGCACCAGCTGATGGAGGAGGCCACCGACGCCTACGAGCAGGGCCGCGCCGACATCGCCGCGTTCGTCGGCGCCGATGCCGATGAGCTGGTGTTCACCAAGAACGCCACTGAATCGCTCAACCTGCTGTCGTATGTGCTGGGGGACAACCGCTTCGACCGTGCCGTCGGGCCGGGCGACGTCATCGTCACCACCGAGCTCGAGCACCACGCCAACCTCGTCCCGTGGCAGGAATTGGCCCGGCGCACCGGCGCCACGCTGCGCTGGTACGGCGTAACCGAGGACGGACGCATCGATCTGGATTCGCTGCAACTCGACGAGAACGTCAAAGTCATTGCGTTCAGCCATCACTCGAACGTCACCGGCGCGATGGGCCCGGTCGCCGAGCTGGTTGAGCGGGCGAAGGCCGTCGGCGCTTTGACGGTGCTGGACGCCTGCCAGTCGGTGCCGCACCAGCCGATCGACTTCCACGCCCTTGACGTCGACTTCGCCGCATTCTCTGGGCACAAGATGCTGGGCCCCAATGGAATCGGTGTGCTCTACGGCCGCAGCGAGCGGCTCAACGCGCTGCCGCCGTTTCTCACCGGCGGCTCGATGATCGAGACGGTGACCATGGAGGCCACCACCTACGCCGCGCCGCCGCAGCGGTTCGAGGCCGGTACGCCGATGACGTCGCAGGTTGTCGGGCTGGCCGCGGCATCGCGCTACTTGAGCGGCATCGGCATGGCCACTGTCGAAGCTCACGAGCGCGAGCTGGTGGCCGCGGCGATCGACGGCCTGTCCGGCATCGACGCGGTTCGGATAATCGGCCCCACGACGTTGGAAAATCGTGGATCGCCGGTGTCTTTCGTCGTCGACGGCGTGCATGCGCACGATGTCGGTCAGGTTCTCGACGACGACGGCATCGCGGTTCGGGTCGGACACCACTGTGCGCTGCCATTGCACCGCCGGTTCGATGTCGCGGCCACCGCGCGCGCATCGTTCGCGGTGTACAACACCCTCGACGAGGTCGACCGGCTGGTCGCCGGCGTGCGCCGCGCCATCGATTTCTTTGGCAGGGCGTGAGCCGTCATGCGTCTGGAGCAGATGTATCAGGAAGTGATCCTTGATCACTACAAGCATCCGCAGCACCGCGGACTGCGCGAGCCGTTCGGCGCGCAAGTGCATCACGTCAACCCGGTGTGCGGCGACGAGGTCACGTTGCGGGTGGCGCTATCGGACGACGGCGAGCAGATCGCCGACGTCTCCTACGACGGCCAGGGCTGTTCGATCAGCCAGGCGGCAACCTCGGTGCTCACCGAGCAGGTGATCGGTCAAAGCGTCGGGCAGGCGTTGAAGACGGTTACCGCGTTCACCGAGATGGTGTCGTCCCGCGGAAATGTCGCCGGTGACGAGGACGTCCTGGGCGACGGCATCGCGTTCGCCGGCGTCGCCAAGTACCCGGCCCGGGTCAAATGCGCGCTGCTGGGCTGGATGGCGTTTAAGGATGCGCTGGCGCGAGCGACCGACGACTTGGAGGAGGTCAAAGGATGAGTGAAACCGCCGCTCCGGACAACGAGCTGCTCGCCGACATCGAAGAGGCGATGCATGATGTCGTCGACCCGGAGCTGGGCATCAACGTCGTTGATCTCGGATTGGTCTACGGTCTGAACCTCGAAGAGGGGGACGAGGGGACCGTCGCGCTGATCGACATGACGTTGACGTCGCCGGCCTGCCCGCTGACCGACGTCATCGAAGACCAGTCGCGTAGCGCGCTGATCGGCGCCGGACTGGTCGACGAACTGCGCATCAATTGGGTGTGGAACCCGCCGTGGGGTCCGGACAAGATCACCGACGACGGCCGAGACCAACTGCGCGCGCTGGGCTTCACCGTCTGACGTTCTGGCGCTTAATCCGAAGAGGCTCGCGATGGGCAGTCACTGGATCCGGAAGCTCCGGGAAAATCCGCTCGCCGCAGGGTTGTCGATGCCCAACGGTCGGGTGTTTTTTGTTAACGGCCCGAAAAACATCAGCTGTCGCCGTCTACAAGTAGCGCCGGTCGGGACTTGCCAGCACAATCTAAGGTACCGGACAGAAAGGGATCGCCTGATGACGAGAAAACTGATGATCGTTGCGGCCTGCGCGGCTACAGCGCTACTGGGCAGCGGCATTGCCCATGCAGACCCCGAACCGGCACCTGCACCTGACCCGAACGGGCCGAAGTGTTGGACAACGAGCGATGAAGGGAAACAGGAATTGACGCCGTGCGGCTGGGCGTATACGGAAGCGCGAGGCTGGTATCAGGTTCCTCCTGGTTTCGTGGGCATCCCTTGATCAGTCGTCTTTCCGTCTGAACCCGTCCGGACGCTTCGGGCTGGCGACGCCGCAATATTCACCTCTGTGCGGTTGCGGCCGGACCAGTCCTGGCTACGATCATGGTTGTGAATGATGTCGCGACAGCCCACGGGCCCGAGCAGCAGGCAACCGGCGCGGCGCCGCACGTCATCGTGATGTTCGGTGCCACAGGCGATTTAGCACGCCGAAAGCTGCTGCCCGGCCTCCTGCACCTTTCCTGTTCGAAGCTGGCTCCCGAGATCCGCATCATCGGCACGTCGCTCGATGAGCTTGACAACGAGACCTTCCGCAAGCTGGCGTACAAGGCCTGCCAGGAGTTCTCCAGCCACCACATTTCCGATGAGCAAACGGATCAGTTCACCGCCAACCTGACCTTTGTGTCACAGCAGGCCGGCCCGGAAGCCCTGGCCAGTGCCGTGGCGGAGCAGGTTGAGGCACTCGGTGGTGAGGCCCGTCTGCTGCATTACTTGAGCGTCCCGCCGGCGGCGGTGATGCCCGTCATGGACATGCTGCACAAGGCGGATCTGGTGCGGAACTCTCGGGTCGTCATGGAGAAGCCGTTCGGCGTCGATCTGGCCAGCGCGCGGAAACTGAATGAGTCGATTCACCAGCGATTCGAAGAAGAACAGATCTTCCGGATCGATCACTTCCTGGGTAAGGAAGCCGCGCAGAACATTCTCGCATTCCGGTTCGCGAACGGGTTGTTCGAGCCGATTTGGAACCGAAACTTCATCGACCACATCCAAATCGACGTGCCGGAACGGCTCACGTGTGAGAGCCGCGCGCAGTTTTACGAATCGGTGGGGGCGTTCAAGGACATGGTGGTTACCCACTTGTTCCAGATTCTGGCGTTCGTAGCGATGGAACCGCCCACCGAGCTTGCTTCAGAGGCGATCAGCGACGAGAAAAACAAGGTATTCCGCTCGATGCGCCCGCTTGATCCAAACGCGGTGGTGCGCGGGCAATACCGGAGTTACCGCGACGAGC
>JAVRPG010000023.1:0-3139 GCA_032162325.1 Mycobacterium sp.
GACGGTGGCTGGCAGGTACTGGTCCACGATGACGCCGACGATCCGGCAGGTTCGGTGGCGCTTCCATCAGGGGCCGCGCTGGCCACGTCGAGCACGATTCGCCGTCGGTGGCGACGCGATGCGGACGTCGTCCACCACATCCTCGACCCGCGGACGGGATGGTCTGCAGATCCGGTGTGGCGCACGGTAAGCGTCGCCGCACAAACCTGCCTGGCCGCCAACACGGTCAGCACAGCTGCGATCATTCGCGGGTGGCGGGCGCTGGATTGGATTCGCGCACTTGGCATTCCCGCGCGATTGGTGGACAGGAAGCGCAACGTCCACACCATCTGCGGATGGCCTAGCAACGGCAAAGGAGCGCGGCAGTGATCGACCAGGCGCTGTGGGCGCTGGGCCGCGGTACCGGCATCACGGCGCTCGCCTTCATGACCGTGGCGCTCTTCCTGGGCATCGCCACGCGGTCGGGGCGTCCGCTGTTGATGCTGCCGAGATTCGCCGTCGCCGATGTCCATCGCTTCGCTTCGCTGGCTGGAACGCTCCTCGTGGTCCTCCACATGGCGCTGCTGTTCTTCGACCCCTACGCGCAGCTACGACTCGTCGACTTCATCGTGCCGTTCCTGGGCGCCTACCGACCGCTCTGGCTCGGGTTGGGGACGCTCGTCTTCGACCTGCTCGCGGCGGTAATGGTTACCAGTCTGCTGCGCCACCGGCTTGGCGTGCGGGTCTTCCGCGCGGTCCATTGGGCGACCTACGCCTTGTGGCCGGCAGCCATGGCGCACGCACTCGGGAACGGAACTGACGCCGGCCACGCATGGTTCCTGCTGTTCGCCGGGTGCTGCGCGGTCACGGTGTGCGGCGCACTGGTTTGGCGGCTGCACGCCAATTACACCGAATACGCCGGCACTCGAACACCCGGCCGCCCATGACGACGTCACGACGCCGCCGCCCCCCTGAACCGCCGACCACTCAGCGCTTGTTCGCGGCGCAACGCGCGGGCCTGGTCGAACACCAACAGCGGTTCGGACCGTTGCCCGAATCAGCCGGAACGGCGTTGGTGCCTCTGCTCGACCGGTCCGGACTGACCGGGCGCGGTGGCGCCGGTTTCCCCGCCGGACGCAAGATCGCCGCGGTCACGGGCCGCAAGGCGGTGGTGATCGGCAACGGGGCCGAGGGCGAGCCACTCAGCCGCAAGGACGCTGAACTGCTTTCTCGCGCACCACACCTCGTACTCGACGGTCTGAAGGTCGCCGCCGCAGCAGTCTCGGCTGACAAGGTCGTCATGTACGTTCCGTCCCGCGCGGTGCCGACGATCAAGACTGCCCTTAGCGAGCGAAGATCAGCGAAGGTGGATCGCCACCAGGTCACCGTCGTCGCGGCCCCCGACGGATTCGTCGCAGGGGAGGAATCAGCCGTCGTCAGGCGGGTCGAGGGTGGTCCGGCTCTGCCCCGCGACCGGACCGTACCCTCCTCGACATCCGGGGTGCGAGGACGCCCCACCCTTGTCAATAACGTCGAAACGCTGGCCCACATCGCCCTGATTGCCCGGTATGGATCTCGCTGGTTCCGATCGCTCGGCGATCCGTCGGAGCCGGGGACCATGCTGGTTACCCTTACGGGTGGACCAACGACGCGCTCGGTCCTGGAAGTGCCGACTGGAACGCGATTGACCGACCTCGTCGGGCACCCCGGTGTCACCGACCCCCGCGCGCTTCGCGCCGTACTGCTGGGCGGCTACCACGGCAGTTGGATTCCCGGCGCAATGGTCACCGGCGCCCGACTCTCGCGTGCCGGCCTGGCTCACCTCGGCGCCAGCCCCGGTGCCGGCATCATCCACGCGCTGCCAGCCGACCAGTGCGGACTCGCCCGCACCGCAGACGTCCTCGGCTACCTCGCCGGCCAGAGCGCCCGCCAATGCGGCCCGTGCCGCAACGGCCTGCCCCAATTGGCCCGGCTCTTCCACGATCTCGCCTATCGCAGAGTCGACGACCGCCTCGTCGACGAAGTGCGCCGGATGATCGACCTCATCGACGGCCGGGGCTCGTGTCGCCACCCCGACGGAACCGCCCGGCTGGCCCGCAGCGCGCTCGAGGCCTTCGCCTCCGACATCACCCACCATCGCCACCGTCGATGCGAAGCTGCCCTGACGTCGGTGCACGGCACCGAGCGCCCACGACACCACACCTCGGGATCACGATGAGAACACCGTCGACATCACCCACGCGCCTGCACATCGACTGGACCCGCTGCCACGGCCGCGGATTGTGCACCGAACTCCTGCCGCGTCTGCTTGGCCGCGACGTCTGGGGCTACCCCATCGCTCGAGATGGCTCCCGCGAGCCCGCTGTGCCATCCTCCGCGCTGTCCGAGGCACGCACCGCAGTCGATCTGTGCCCACGGCTTGCGCTCTCACTGATCACCGACGTCAACCGGGGACCCGACAACCGAAAGGCAGGCACGAGTTTGTAATTGGTGGCAGATCATTTTTCCCGAATCCCTGCGTCGTTTCGAGGAGTGACAGTTGTCGACGTTCAATGGGCTGCCCGCCCACGTCTTGCTCGTGCATTTCATCGTTGTCTTGGGTCCGCTCACCGCCGTTCTCGCGATCGTGTGCACGTTTTGGCCGTCGGCACGCCAACGATTGGTATGGCTGGTGCTCGCGCTGGCGGTGACTACGGCAGTTCTTACGCCATTGACGACGGACGCAGGTGAATGGCTGGCGAAACGCAAAGGCCGATCCCCACTTCTGCATGCACACACCGAATTGGGCGACACGATGGCGTACTTCTCGATCGCGTTGGTGGCGGCAGCTGCGCTGATCGCCTTCATCCACCTTCGGGAAGCGCGTGGGAAATCAGTGAAACCCATTGCGCGGTGGCTCATTGCGGCCATCGTGGTCGTCGCGAGCGTAGCGACGACAGTGCAGGTCTACCGCATCGGGGATTCGGGGGCAAAAGCGACATGGAGCAACCAGTCGGCTGTGGGATCTTCTACGCCTTGACCCCTTCAGTCACGCGGTTCGCTCGTCGCCGAGGAAGCGATACAACGCTTCACCACACACGCCGTGAGGTACCGGGCGGTGCACCTGTCGGCCCTCGCCTCGCGGTCACGATGCGTGGTGCCTTCGACCTAGGTAGTAGTT
>JAVRPG010000024.1:0-3205 GCA_032162325.1 Mycobacterium sp.
CACGGGGCGAACGTCGTGCTGGCCGACATCGACGGCGACGCGGCGAAAGTGGCCGCCGATGTCGACGGCGTCGGGATGGCGTGCGATGTCACAGCGGAAAAGCAGGTACGTGCACTGGTGAGCGACACGATGTGCGATTTCGGCCGGCTGGACATCTTCGTCAACAACGCCGGCATCACCCGAGATGCGTCGCTGAAGAAAATGACTGTCGAAGACTTCGACACGGTCATCACAGTGCACCTTCGCGGGACCTGGCTGGGCGTGCGCGAGGCGTCGGCGGTGATGCGCGAAGCCAAATCCGGCAGCATCGTGAACATTTCGTCGTTGTCGGGCAAGTCCGGGAATCCCGGACAAACCAATTACAGTGCGGTCAAGGCAGGTATCGTCGGCCTGACCAAAGCCGCAGCCAAGGAACTGGCACACCACAACGTCCGCGTGAACGCCATCCAGCCGGGCTTGATCCGGACGCCGATGACCGCCGCGATGCCACCAGAAGTGTTCGCCGAGCGCGAGGCCGCGGTCCCGATGAAGCGTGCGGGCGAGCCTGCTGAGGTGGCGGGTGCCGTTGTCTTCCTGGGTTCCGACCTTTCCAGCTACATCACTGGATCGGTGATCGAGGTGGGGGGAGGTCGCTACATATGACATCGGTCGTCACCGAGATCGTCGACAAAGTCGGCTGGATAACCCTTGCCCGGCCCGAACAGATGAATGCCATCACCGTCGCTCTGGGCCAGGACCTGGAGAGCGCCATCCTGCACCTCGGCGCCGACCCCGACGTCAATGTGCTCGTCATCCGGGGTGAAGGCGGAAATTTCTGTGCAGGTGGGGATTTCAGCGAAGTCGGACGGCTGCAAGCTGAGGGGCCACTCGCATTGCAAGGTCTGTTCGTCGCGTTTCGACGCGCTTGCGACGCCATCGCCGGTGTCGACATCCCCGTCATTGCCGCGGTCGAAGGAGTGGCAATGGCAGGTGGGTTCGAGCTCATGCAGGCCGCCGACTTCGTCCTGGTCAGTGACGACGCCCGGATCTCGGACAACCACATCAAATTCGGCATGATCCCCGGCGGGGGCAGCACCCAAAGGCTGGCGCGCCTGGTCGGCCGTCAGCAGGCGCTGGGCATCCTGCTCAGCGGTGACCGGCTGTCCGGTGCCGACGCCGTGCATCTCGGGCTGGCGTACAGCGGGTTCCCCCAGGGTCAGTTCGAGGACAGTGTCCGACGATTCGCCGTCACCCTCGCCAACCGCGAGCGCGCCGCCGTGACCACCATCAAACGCCTGGTGACCGCCAGCAGCGAGACGTCGCTGGCCGCCGGCCTGGACGACGAGATCGAGGCCGTGGTGCGGCACATCAGCGCGGGAGCCGGGCGCAACGGCGCGTCGGCGTTCAGTCAGCGAGGAGCAGACAAATGACGACCATTGAATCCACAGCCCCGGTCGCCCTTGACGTCAGCGACGGCGTCGCGCGCCTGCGGCTGAACCGGCCCAAGGCATCCAACGGGATGAACGTCGAGTTCCTCAAGGCTCTGCATGAGGCGGTGCTGGCCTGTCACGCAAACGCCAATGTCCGCGTGGTGCTCCTGACGGGTGAGGGCCGCAACTTCTGCGCAGGCGGCGACATTCACACCTTCGAGTCCAAGGGCGCGGATCTGCCGGACTACCTGCGTGAAGCCACTGCATGGCTACAGCTGGCCACCGCGGCGCTGATTCAGCTGCGGGCGCCGGTCGTGACCGCCGTACAGGGCTTCGCCGCGGGCGGAGGGGGCCTCGGCCTGGTGTGTGCCTCTGACATCGTGGTGGCCGCGGAGTCCGCGAAGTTCTTCTCCGGTGCGGTACGTGTCGGTATGGCGCCCGACGGAGGCGTGTCGGTGACCCTCGCCCAACTCGTCGGATTGCGGCAGGCGCTGCGAATCCTGCTGACCAACCCGACGCTGACCGCCGCTGAGGCGCTCGACATCGGCCTGGTCACCGAGGTCGTTGCCGACGATGAGCTCGTCAGTCGAGCCGACGAACTCGCCGCCCAGCTGGCGAACCTGCCGGCTCTCGCGCTCTCGGCTACTAAACGACTGGTGTGGAGCGGAATTGGCGCATCGGTTGAGCAGCGGCTGGCCGAAGAGGCTCGCACCGTGTCCGAACTGTCCGGAACCGCCGACTCCCTGGAGGGTCTGCGAGCTGTGATCGAGCGCCGGGAGCCGAGGTTCAACCACCGATGACGCCGTCATCGCCCGGCACACAGGCCGCGACGCCGGTTCTCGCCGACACGTTCGGCGCGGTCCGCGTCCTCACGCTGAACCGTCCTGACAAGCTGAACGCGATTGACATACCGTTGCGCCTCGCGCTCGCCGAAGCCATCGACGCCGCCGATCAGGACCGATCGGTGCGGGCGGTGGTGCTGACCGGTTCGGGCCGAGCGTTCTGCTCCGGCGGTGACATCAGTTCGATGGAACGGATGGCTCCAGACGAGGCGTTGGACCGAGCGCAGCTGGCGCAACGCGTGATTCGGGCAATCTGGGGTACCTCGAAGCCCGTCGTCGCCGCCGTCGAAGGTGTCGCCTTCGGGGCGGGTACCACGCTTGCCGCGGCGTGTGACCGCGTCGTGGCTGCGCGCGACGCCCGCTTCGCCACCACATTCACGTCCGTCGGCCTTGCCGGTGATATGGGCGCCTACGTGTCGTTGCCGATGCGCGTGGGTGTCGCCCGCGCGCGCCAGATGCTCATGCTGCCCAACACGATTCAGGCTCAGGAGGCGCTCGACATGGGGCTCGTCGATGTCCTCGTTGAACCCGGGACCGCACTGCGCGCGGCTCTCGACGATGCCACCCGGTTGGCTGAGGGGCCTGCGCTGGCCTTGGGCGTGATCAAGGCGCTGCTGGCCGTCGCACCCGGTTTGCCGCCGTTGGAGGTGCTGGACCGGGAAGCGGAGTATCAGGCGGGACTGTTCGGTAGCGACGATTTTGCCGAGGGCATCGCAGCGTTTCAGGATCGACGGCGGCCAGTATTCGGCACGACGGAAGGAGTTCACCAATGGGACCGATCACCGATGTCGAGCTAGGTCTGGCGTCGGAGACCGGCGGCCACTACCAACGCCTGATCAGACCCGACAAGGTCCATGGTTCCCTCTACACCGAGCCGGGTATCTTCGCCGAGGAGCTACGCAAGATCTGGTACCGCGGTTGGGTGTTCGTCGGCCACGAGAGTGAGGTGGCGCA
>JAVRPG010000025.1:0-4256 GCA_032162325.1 Mycobacterium sp.
TGGCGGCTACGCCGGTGCGATGGAGGACTTCTACCGCGAGTCCGCCGACCGCATCGCCGCGCACCTCGACGCCGGCCGCAACGTGGCCCTGCTGGCCGAGGGCGATCCGCTGTTCTACAGCTCCTACATGCACATGCACACGCGGCTGACGCAACGGTTCGACGCCGTCATCGTCCCGGGTGTGACGTCGGTGAGCGCCGCTTCGGCGGCGACCGGGACCCCGCTGGTCCAGGGTGACGAGGTGCTGACGATCCTGCCCGGCACGCTGCCTGTTGCGGAGCTAAAGCGTCGGCTGGCCGACACCGACGCCGCCGTGGTACTCAAGCTTGGCCGCTCGTATCCCGCTGTGCGAGAAGCACTTTCGTCAGCTGGGCGACTGGACGAGACGTTCTATGTCGAGCGGGCCAGCACGCCGCGTGAACGCGTGATGCCTGCGGGTGAGGTCGACGAGACCAGCGTGCCGTACTTCTCGCTCGCGATGCTCCCTGGCACTGCACGGCAGGACGCGGCGGTCGGCAGCGTTGCGGTGGTGGGTCTTGGCCCCGGCGACACCGATTGGATGACCCCGCAGAGCCGCCGCGAACTCGCCACTGCCACAGACCTCATCGGTTACGGCCCGTATCTCGACCGCGTCGGGACTCGCGACGGCCAGCGCCGCCACCCCAGTGACAACACCGACGAGTCGGCTCGTGCCCGGCTCGCCTGCACCTTGGCCGAACAAGGGCGCGCGGTCGCAGTGGTGTCCTCCGGCGATCCGGGCGTGTTCGCCATGGCGACGGCCGTGCTGGAGGAAGCCAAGCAATGGCCGGGCGTGCACGTGCGGGTGATCCCCGCGATGACGGCCGCGCAGGCCGTCGCCAGCCGGGTCGGCGCCCCGCTGGGCCACGACTACGCGGTCATCTCGCTGTCCGATCGGCTCAAGCCGTGGGACGTCATCGAACAGCGGCTCACCGCCGCCGCGCGAGCCGACCTGGTGCTGGCGATCTACAACCCCGCGTCAAAGAGCCGCACCTGGCAGGTCGCCGCGATGCGGGATCTGCTGCTGTCCCATCGTGATCCCGGTACCCCGGTGGTGATCGGCCGCGACGTGTCGGGGCCACGCGAAGAGGTGAAGGTGGTCAGGCTCGCCGACCTCGACCCCGCCGATGTCGACATGCGATGCCTGCTGATCATCGGGTCGTCGCAGACGCAGTGGTATGACGATCGCGTCTTCACTCCGCGCCGATACCCGAGTCTCTAACTCGCCGAGACTGCTGACAGATCGCCTGTCAAGAGCAGAAATCGCGATCTCTCCGCAGTCTCGCGGAAGTGCATCCATACCCGCGTGACACCTTTGACAGTTTTTGTCACGGCGGATTAATGTCCGGCGGATGGCCCCCGTCCTGCCGATACCGCGCCATCCGACCGATGTGACAAGCGATTGGCTGTCGGCCGTGCTGACAGCGGACGTGAAAGAGGTCGACATCACGCCGATAGGCACGGGTCAGACCGGCGCGACCTACCGGGTGTCTGCCACGTACGCGACGGACGGCGCCCTGCCGCCCACGTTTGCGATCAAGCTGCCCGCCCAGGACGACTCCGTCCGGGAACGCGTCGCGCTCGGCTACCTCTCCGAGGTCGAGTTCTACACTGACGTCGCCGACCGGGTGCGCATCCCGGTGCCAGGATGCTTCTACAGCGACATCACCGACGCCGGGACGGATTTCGTCCTGGTGCTCGCCGACCTGGCGCCCGCCGTGCAGGGTGATCAGATCGCGGGCTGCACGCCGCAGGAAGCCCAACTGGCGGTGGAGGCGCTGGCAGGACTGCACGGGCCCAGTTGGTGCGATCGGGCATGGCTCGACTTGCCCACGATCGTGATGCCCAAACCCGGTGACGAGGCGGCGGCGAAGGGCCTCGGTGACGTCTCGAAGATGGCCGCCGACATCACGATCGACAAGCTCGGCGAGCGGATGAGCGCCGAAGACCGCGAAACTCTCACCGCGGCAATGGGTTCCGTAACCCCCTGGCTGTTAGCCGAGCCGGAACGGTTCGCGCTGATGCACGGTGACTACCGGCTGGACAACATGCTGTTCGATCCGGACCGCACCCGCGTCACCGTGGTCGACTGGCAGACGATGGGCGTCGGCCTGCCCGCCAGGGATCTGGCGTATTTCACCGCGACCAGCCTGGCATCCGAGGTGCGATCGGAGATCGAGGACGATCTGGTCCGCCGGTATCACGAGGCTCTGTTGGGTTACCGTGTCGCGGATTACGACGCCGACACCTGTTGGCGCGATTACCGTCTCGGCGTCATACAGGCGCCGTTGATCACGGGGCTCGGCTTCGCCTTCGCCGCATCCACCGAACGCGGTGACGAGATGATCCTGACGATGCTTCACCGCGGCTGCCGGGCGATCCGGGACCTGGGAACGCTCGACCTGATCAGCAGCTACCAGTCGATCTGACCCAGGCGGCGGCGTCGTCGACGGTGCTCACCGTGGCCACACCGGGCGGCAGCGGCGGGCGGTCCACCATCACCACCGCAACGCCAAGGGCCGCAGCGGCGTCCAGTTTGGGCCGGGTCATCTGCCCGCCGCTGTTCTTGGTCACCAACGCGTCGATGTGATGGTCGCGCAGCAAGGCCAGTTCGTCGTCGAAGTGGTATGGCCCGCGCGACAACACAAGTTGGTGGTGGCGAGGCAAGGTGTTCGCGTCCGGTGCGGTGACCGCACGGATCAGAAACCACGCGTCGACGTCGGCGAAAGGCGCCGCACCAGATCGCCCGGTGGTCAGAAACACACGCGAATAATGCTCGGCGGCAACGGTTTTAGCTGCCTCCGCGTCGGAGCCCACGCCGATCGCATCACCGCGAGGCCAGGCAGGGCGGGCCAGCACCAGATGGGGCAGGCCCAAGTCGTCGCACACGGCCGCGGTGTGGGCCGTGATGGTGGCAGCGTAGGGGTGAGTGGCATCGACGACGGCGTCGACCTTCGAATCCACCAGCCACCGCCGCATCCCCTCGACACCGCCGAATCCGCCGACGCGCACCTCGCCCACCGGCAGCGCGGGATCCGGCACGCGGCCCGCCAGTGAGCTGATCACGTCGACGTCCGGGTACAGTCGCGCGGCAAGCGCGCGTCCTTCGGACGTACCGCCGAGCAGCAGTACCCGCATCAATGCCGTCCCCGCCGCACCCGTCGGGACGAGTACAGGTAGCTATCGGAAAAGCCTTCGGCGGCAAGCACATCCCCTACCACGATGACAGCGGTGCGGGTGACGCCTGCGGCCTTCGTCTCCTCGGCGAGGTCGGACAGCGTGCATCGAACCACTGTCTCCTCTGGCCAGGTGGCGAATGCCACCACGGCACACGGGGTTTCCGGCCTGTAACCGCCGGCCAGTAGTTGTGGCACGATCGCGTCGATCTGCGCGGCGGCCAGATGCAGCACAAGCGTCGAACCCGGCGCCGAGAGCGTCTGGAGGTCCTCCCCCGGTGGCATCGCGGTCGACAGCGTCGCCACCCGCGTCAACGTCACCGTCTGCGCGACCCCGGGCACGGTGAGTTCGCGTCCTAACACGGCTGCTGCGGCGGCGAACGCCGGTACGCCGGGCACGATCTCGTAATTGATGCCCAGCGCGTCAAGGCGTCGGCATTGTTCGGCGAGCGCGCTGTAGATCGACGGGTCACCCGAGTGCAGCCGCGCCACGTCGAGGCCCGCGGCATGGGCATCGGCCAATTCGGTGATGATCTGGTCGAGGGTCAGCGGGCCGGTGTCGAGCACCCGCGCGTCCGGCGGGCACAGCGCCAGCAGGTCCTCAGGCATGATCGAGCCGGCGTACAGACAGACTGGGCAGCTGCTGACCAACCGCTGGCCGCGCACGGTGATCAGATCGGCGGCGCCGGGCCCGGCCCCGATGAAGTAGACGGTCATTGCTTGGTCACCGACCACTGTGTGACTGGCATCGCGGGCCGCCAGCCGGTGAACCCGCCAACCGGCTCGCCGCGGTAGTGCTGGAACCGTCGAAGCTCCCCACCGAACCGGGAATACCACTGCACGAGAACGGCTTCGGACTCGGCGGTGACCGCGTTGGCGACCAGCCGACCGCCTGTCGGGAGCCGTTCATAGCAGGCCTCGAGCAGCGCGGGTTGGGTCAGGCCGCCGCCGATGAAGACCGCCCACGGTTGCGGCACCCCGTCGACCCCCCCGGCACTCAGCACGGCTTCGTCGAACGCATCCGGCGCCTCGCCCCGCACGTCCACTACCGCGCCGTGCGCC
>JAVRPG010000026.1:0-3793 GCA_032162325.1 Mycobacterium sp.
ACGCGCCCGACGAAGTGATCCTCCAATTCGCGTGACACCACTCCGGCGGCCTGAAACGTCTGTACCACGGGAAGGTCGGTGACCCCGAGCAATTCACGCAGCGCCCCACAGGCTTCCGGTTCGCCGGCGCGGACGCCGACGAACAACACAGGCTGCCGGGCGGCCTGAATCAGGCTGGCAACGTGGGCGATCTGCTCCGCGGGTGCGGCCCCAAGACGCGATACTGGAGCTGGTTGAACAATACCGGCGGTCGTCGGGCTGGTGGATACATCGACGGGAAGAACAACCGCCGCGGCACCGCGCGGCACCGTGGTGGCCGCGCGGATAGCGTTGGCGACTGTCTCTGGGACGTTGTCGGGATGGTTGACCTCGCCGGTGTACTTGGTGAAAGGCTT
Organism: Mycobacterium sp.; assembly: GCA_032162325.1. Classification (GTDB taxonomy): domain Bacteria; phylum Actinomycetota; class Actinomycetes; order Mycobacteriales; family Mycobacteriaceae; genus Mycobacterium. Next base: position 396 of record JAVRPG010000026.1, read on the forward strand.
CAACGCGGCAACGGCGTCCATCGATTGGTGCGTGCGCTTGAGCCGGTCCGCCCGACCGACGGCCCCGCAGATCGCGATCATCGGGTCCTGCTCGGTGTTGGCGGTGATCAGACCGGTGGCCAGGTTGGTGGTTCCCGGCCCCGACGTCACCAACGCCACGCCAGGGATGCCGGTCAGCCGGCCGACGGCGGCGGCCATGAACGCGGCGTTCTGCTCGTGGCGACACACCACCAGTTCGGGGCCGCCGTCGACCAGCGCATCGAAAACGGGATCGATCTTGGCCCCGGGGACACCGAAGATGTACCGAATCCCATACGCGGACAGCGTTTCCACCACCCGTTGCGCGGAACGTACTTCACCCTGTGTTCCCATGTCAGCCTCCCTCGGTCTGTCGGATTTGCCCGTCGATGTCTGCGCTGTCCAAGTTGGCGCGCAGGAACTGCGGCGTGCGCTGCAAGCTCAGATGCAACTCCGAGCGCACGCTGATGTCGACGGTTCCATGGACCAGCCGGTAATCCAGTGCGTGCCCGCCGTGGTGACGGTCTTTGTCGATGAAGTGCGAGTGATATCCCGCGACCGAGATACCCTGCTCATAGCCGGGCATGCGGAATCCGGCCAATGTCCCGGTCACATCGGCGAAGGTCACCTCCTGCTGGTCTTGGGTGGCCTCGGTGAACGGACGATACGGCCGCTGCTGCTTGGTCACGGTGCGGGTGCGCAGCATGCTGAAATCACCGGCCACACGAACCGCGACCATCAGGTTGGTGCTGTCCACCGACTCATCGATCAGTGTCCTGAGCGCCGCGCGGTCAAGGGGTTCTGATACGGCGATGGTGTGGTCGGGGTGAAACGAGGTCACCGCGGCGAACGGGGTCAGTTCGCCGAGATCGGCGACCGTCGCGCTACCGTCGCTGCGCAACTGATAGCAAACGCCATCGAGCACCAGCATCTCCCCATCGAGGCTGTTGAAGGTCCCGAGGCCAAAATCGCCGTGGCGCAGCAACTCTCGGATCGAGACATTTCCCTCATAGACACCGTCGAGCAGTGCCCCCATCGTGGAGGTCTGGAAGATCTCGCCGGGATCGAAGGCCGTCACTGGATTTCTGCCTTGAATTCGGGCCTGTAGTGCAGCTGATCCAGCAGCACATTGTGCGCCAAATCCGATGGCATGCTTTGAAACTGCCGCCGTGCGAGCGCCGTCTTGGGCGCGCGGCCTGACATGGTCATTACTTCTCCATCGATAGGTGGGTGACAACGTTGTCGGAAGTTTGGCCATCTACGGAGCAGCCCCCTTGGTGCGCCGCGGTGTTGAATTGGCACCTACATCACAAGGCTTCGCGACGGTGCCGGATACCTTTAGTACATTGCTTTCATCACGTGGCCTATGTCTTCAGTGCTGCCGCCAAAGCCCGCTATCCGCTGGCTTTACCACGCACATTGGTGCTAGCTGGTAACCGCGGTTGCGCCGACGGCTGACAGGTATCTCCTGTAGACCGACCGTCTATCCCGGGTTAGGCCGACAGCTGCTCACGACCGGCCCCGGTCTCTGCCTTCGCCTCCTCGGCCGATTACCCAAGACCAGCCCGGGATGCCAGCCCTATGGCGAGAACAGCTCAGACACGATTGATCGCGTCCCGGTCATCTCGAATGTATGCGCTGCCTACATTAATCCATGGTGTAATCACTGTCTACATCTGGGAAGTGTTATCCAGGTCGAGCGCCCGCCACCACCATGGCGATCTGCACGGTGCGCGTTCCGCGCCGCAGCTGGGCGTCCCCACTACTCTGTCGTCAGTGTCATCCCCACCAGCTGCTCTACGGCAGCGGATTCGACTATCTGACGATGCAACGCCGCTTGCATTCGGGTCGGTGACGGGCCGAGAAAGGCGCCGGCCAAGTCCGACCACGCTCATTGTGTCCCCAGAGCCAGCGGCCGGCGAACCTCACGGCGTCGGTGCTGTTGACCTCATGCCGTCGGCGCCGTATCGCCGATGCGCTGGGTCGCCCCCATGGAGCGTGAAGACCGGCCAATGACGGCGTGGTTACCGAGGCCGGTAGTCATCCTGTACCGGCTAGCGAGTAACCAAATTGGCTGCCAGCGGTGAACACAACCCGCTCGGTGACGGTCATCTTAGAAGCATGGAGTCGACCGTTCCGAACAGCCCAGAATCGTTTGGTGACAAGGCAAACGAGTTCGTGATGCTACGCAATGAGGGCCCGCGCGTGTTCTTGCAGTGCCCAATCTGTGCGCACTGGTGGATTGCCGATACGTCACGTAGTGACTGGCGCACCACCGCATCGAGAGTGGTGCTCCAGAAAAGAGCCTAACGATGCTCACCGTGGCGTTGTTGTGCCTGGTCGGTTTGGCGATCGCAGTGGCGTTCACATTTCGCAGCGGCGGCTCGAACGATGACAGTACGAGCGCCGCTTTCACGACTGAGTGGGCCATCGCCGATTTTCGAGTCTCGCCCTGTGTATAGCGAAGCTCGCCCCCGGGTGGCGATTAGCACTGCAACTAGCCGGAATGCGGGATTTACGGCTCACCTCAAGCGGTTTGGGGGCTAGCCACGACGAGAATTACTCCCGCGTCGGCGATCATTGAGATATACCGAAGCCAGCAACAGCAATTGGAGGATAACGATGGCCACGGCCAGCGCGGGCCTCTCGACGTCTAACCAAGGGCGGGCGCTTACGGCGCTAGGAACTGTCGCGGCGGCCGCGGTCGGTGTGGCTACAGTCGTTGTCGGCGTCCATCTCATTGGTGTCACTCGGCCGGCTAGCGATACCTCACCGTACTTCCCCGCGGCTCACCCGTGCCTGCAGCCGGTAGCAAATCCGTTCGCCACAAATGGCTCTGAACCGCGTGCCGCACAGGGACCCGCGATGTGGAAGCCGGGATTGCCGTGCGGGCCAGTCTTCAGCTGGGACACCGCGACGCCGTCTGCCCCGATGCCTGCCCCAGTTGACTCGAGTAGCCGCCTCAACCCAATTTGAACCGGACATCGTATGTAAGCGATGTCACCTAAATTATGTAAGCGATGTCACCTAAATGAGGAAAAGAAAATGAAACTGCGCCATGTCGTGCCACTGGCAATCGCCGCGTCGGCGGCAGCGATCGGGCTGGCACCGATCGCCTCGGCCGATGTCAGCGTGCACCAGACCCCGGGCAATGCCCAAGTCACTGCATCTCCCGGAGCAGCGGCGCAAGAGGCCGCCCAAAACCAGCTTCCCTTCGGCGGGGACTCAGGTGCCCTGCTATTTCACCACTGACAACGACCATGCGCTTAGGACAGGGATATTCGTGTCCCTTCCTAAGCGCTGTGCGCTTGGCGTGGAAGGCAAGCCCGACGCTGACGACACAACGGGCACTTGGTTGAGCGCACAAGGCCGACCCGGCT